>JAIOQG010000185.1 GCA_021413465.1 Alphaproteobacteria bacterium
CGAAACGCAACAAGCGCCAACCCGGTCGCCTGCAACGTCAGAAAGAACACCAGCGTCGCGATGACGAACAACCGGAACGGCGGCAACAGCGACGCGCGCTGCCCGGAATTGTAGCGACGGGTGAATTCACCCGGCTGCGCAAACAACAGCCACAGGGTCCGAAAGGTGCGCGAATCGTAACCGAAGACGGAATCCAGAAACTCGCCGAAAATCCACCAAAACGGGCGATGCGTATCCGCAGCCTTTTGCCCGCAATGTGAGCAAAAAGGCCCGGTCAACGCCGTGCCGCAATTGGCGCAAGCAGGCATTACGGACATGCGCGCGAACTCCCCCGGCGCCATTATTGACCGAGGTGCACAAATGAATCAAATGCCGCTCAGGTGTTGAAGCGGAAGTGCATCACGTCGCCGTCCTGCACGACGTACTCTTTACCCTCAAGTCTCAGCTTTCCTGCGTCGCGCGCGCCGGCTTCGCCGTTGTTCGCAACGTAATCGTCATAGGCGATCGTCTCGGCACGGATGAACCCCTTTTCGAAGTCCGTATGGATAGCGCCCGCCGCTTGCGGCGCGCGATCGCCCTTATGGATCGTCCACGCACGCGCTTCCTTGGGGCCGATCGTAAAGAACGTAATCAAATGGAGCAGCGAATAGCCGGCGCGAATGAGGCGATTGAGACCGGGCTCTTCCAACCCCAGCGTCGAAAGAAAATCGTCGCGCTCGGCCGACGCCAGCTGCGCAATCTCCGATTCGATCTTGGCCGAAATCACCACGAACGCGGCGCCTTCCGCTTTGGCGCGCTCTTCCACGCGCTTCGAATGCGCATTGCCGGTCGCAGCCGATCCCTCATCGACATTCGCAACATAAACGACGGGTTTCGCGGTCAGCAATCCCAACTGCTGAAACACCGGGCGTTGCTCTTCGCTGATTTTCGTAAAGCGCGCAGGCTTGCCCTCGCGCAGCAATATCAGTGCCGCCGCCATGATGTCGGCCTGAATTTTGGCTTCTTTATCGCCCTGCTTCGCTTTCTTTTCGGCCGCCGTCACGCGGCGCTCCAAACTGTCGAGATCGGCCAACATCAATTCCGTCTCGACCGTTTCGGCATCCGCGAACGGATCGATACGGTTCTCGACATGCGTCACGTCGCCGTCTTCGAAACAGCGCAGTACGTACGCCACCGCGTCCACTTCGCGGATGTGCGACAGAAACTGATTGCCGAGCCCCTCGCCCTTCGATGCGCCGCGCACCAGCCCCGCGATATCGACGAAGGTCAAGCGCGTCGGAATAATCTGCGCCGACTTTCCCACGCGCGCCAAAACATCGAGGCGTGGATCGGGCACCGCCACTTCGCCGACATTGGGTTCGATCGTGCAGAACGGATAGTTCGCCGCCTGCGCCGCCGCCGTCTGCGTCAGCGCGTTGAACAATGTCGACTTGCCCACGTTGGGCAGACCGACGATGCCGCATTTGAAACCCATCGAACTATTCCTTTGTTTTATCTTTCGGCTTCGGCTTCGGTTCTTTCTGCGGCGTCGTCAGCAAAGTCACCTTGTTCATGAAACCCGCTTCGTCGCCATCGGCAAGGAACGGCGCGGCTTGCGCAATCGCGTCAAGCAGCGGCTCGACCCAGGAACGATCGTCCTTCGTGAAATTACCAAGCACGTGTCCGGTCACGCGCTCGCGCTCGCCCGGATGCCCGATCCCAAGCCGCACGCGCATGTAATCGTTGCCCACATGCGTCGAGATCGAACGCAACCCATTGTGGCCGGCGTTTCCACCTCCGCGCTTGACCCGCACTTTTCCCGCCGCAAGATCGAGCTCGTCGTAGATCACGACAATCTGCTCAAGCGCGATCTTGTGGAAAGCGGCAGCTTCTTGCACGGCATTCCCGCTTTCATTCATGAACGTCATCGGCTTCAGCATCAGTGTCTTCACCGCGCCATCCTTGCCTCTCAACACGCCTTCGCGCGTCTGACCGCGAAAGCGCGAACGTGCAGGCGCAAATCCATGCGCCTCCGCAATCGCATCCGCCGCCATAAACCCGATATTGTGGCGGTTGTTTTGATAGGCCTCACCGGGATTGCCGAGGCCGACGATGAGCAACATCGATTGCACCTTCGCGTATCAGCGTGCCGCGCCACCCAAGTGCACGAACGGTCGCCAAGCGTGGCTTGGCGACCGTAAGCGACAAGTACGTGAAGCGAGAAGAACTTACTTCTTGCCTCCGCCCGCAGGCTTGGCGGGCGCCTTGGCAGCCGCAGCAGGCGCCTTGGCACCGGCAGCAGGAGCCTTCGCACCGGCGGCAGCTTTCGCCCCGGCGGCAGGTGCTGCACCGGCAGCGGGAGCCGCACCAGGAGCGGCAGCGGCAGCATCGCCGGCGGCGGCGGCGGCAGTCGGCTTCACTTCAACGTCGGCAAAGGCCGACGGCGCGGCCACGGTCGCGATCGTAAAGTCGCGGTTACGGATCACCGGCACCAGGCCTTCAGGCAACTTGATGCGCGAAATATGCATGCTGTCGCCGATATCCATGCCGGTCAGATCGGCTTCGATGGACTGCGGAATGCTCTCGGACGGACAGACGAATTCGATTTCGTGCCGCACGACGTTCAACACACCGCCGCGCTTCAATCCGGGCGAGTCGCCGTGATTGTTGAAGTGCACCGGAATGAACAAGCGAATGCGCGAGCCTGCGACAAGCCGTTGGAAATCGGCATGGATCGGAAGCTCGGTCACCGGATCGATCTGCACTTCGCGCGGAATGACGCGCAGCTTCTCGCCGTCCACGTCCAGCGTGAACAGCGTCGAGGTAAAACGCCCCGTTTGATAGTGCTTATAGATATCGCGCAGCGCGAACGAGATCGGCCTGGAATCTCCCTTGCCGCCGTAAACGATACCCGGAATGTTGCCCTCGCGGCGAACGGCGCGGGCCGCCCCCGTGCCGGTACCTGCGCGTGCTTTGGCTGGAATAGTGGCGTGCGTTTTCATGGCTCTCGAACCCTTTCAGAGGCGGAATTGCCCCTTATCCTGTTCATTCCGATGATCGGAAGAGGCGCGGGGTTTAGCCAAACAACCCGGCAATTGCAAACCCCAGGCGGGTTTTCCGGCAAAACTCAGTCGAAAAGGCTGGAAACCGAGCGTTCTTCGGCAATCCGCCGGATGGCTTCGCCCAGCAGCGGCGCGGTCGGAATGATGCGGATATTGGGGCAACCGCGCACCGCTTCGGTTGGCGCGATCGAGTCCGTGATCACCAGAGCCTTCAATGCCGAACTCTTCACCCGTGCCACGGCACCGCCCGACAGCACGCCATGCGTGATGTAACCGTACGTCGCCTTCGCACCCTTATTCATCAAGGCCTCGGCCGCATTGCATAAGGTACCCGCTGAATCGACGATGTCGTCGATCATGATGCAGGTCCGCCCCGTGACGTCGCCGATGATGTTCATGACTTCCGACTCGCCGGCCCGTTCGCGCCGCTTATCGACGATCGCAAGGTCGGCATTAATGCGCCGCGCCAAGGCCCGCGCACGCACCACGCCACCCACGTCGGGCGACACGACCATCAGGCTCTCGCCGGGGAATTGCGCTTTGATGTCCGCCTCGAAAATGGGCGCGGCGATCAGATTGTCGGTCGGGATATCGAAGAACCCCTGAATCTGCCCCGCATGCAGGTCAAGAGTCAGCACCCGCCCGGCACCGGCTTGCGTAATGATGTTGGCGATCAGCTTTGCGGAAATCGGCGTCCGCGGTCCGGGCTTACGGTCTTGCCGCGCATAGCCGAAATACGGCACCACCGCCGTAATGCGCTTGGCCGACGACCGCCGCAACGCGTCGATGCAAATCAGCAATTCCATCAAATGATCGTTCGCCGGGTACGACGTCGACTGAATGACGAACACATCCTCGCCGCGCACGTTTTCTTGGATCTCGACAAACACTTCCATGTCGGCAAAGCGCCGCACGATCGCCTTGGTCAGCGGTACTTTGAGATACTCGCCGATCTGGTTGGCAAGATGGTGATTGCTGTTGCCGGCAAGGAGTTTCATGGCGCAGAGGGTCCCAACCAAGAGTGGATGCGCGTCGCGCACGAACGGCGAACAGAAGACATTCCAATGAACGCGCGGCTTGTAGCAACGCCTCTAGCACGTTGCAACGCCGCTCAGGCAGGCTTTGACGTGCCAATCTGTTGAAGAAGCTGCGCGATGCCCTCCGCCGCCGCTTCGGCGGCAAAGCCCGCGATTTCTCCCCACGTTTTGCTCAACCGTCCGTGCGGCAGGGCGTTTTCCTGCTTGATATTGCCAGCTTCCTTGCCCTTGGCGTCGAACACGCGCCACGTCAGCGTCACGTTGTCCTGCCCTGACGGCATCGCCACGACTTTGATTTCGCCGTCGATGCGCCACTGCGCCTTGTCTTTCGAGGGGCTGATGCGAATGCCTTTGAGCGGCAACACGCCCGTCAGCGCGCGCGCCAGTGCTTCGTTGCCGTCGCCCGGCGCCCCTTTGACCGACCCGACCCACGCCAGCGGCCTCTCGGCGGCAGCCACCATGTTGTCTCCAACCTGAGTGCGCGGTCGGGCGAGCGCGGCGTCGAGCGCCGATGCGGTTTGTTCGGCCAAAAGCAGGATCCCGCCTTCCGTCAGGCTGGCTTCGTTGCCGTCGAACGAAATCGAAAATTGCGTGCGCTCGACACCTCTGGGATCGGTCAACCGCCACAGCAAAACCGTTTTTTCCCCCGAGAGAACCTTTTCGTCGGCGTTGTTGATGATCGCAAGCTGTGAACTCAAGGTCCAAGCCATCGGAGTCGGATCGATCAACGCCGGCAGATCATGCTTGCGCACGACATTCACCAATTGATCGCGCAGCGCGACGGAACGTTCGGCAGAAAATCCTTGCGGCGCCTCAACCACCAACGCGGCCACCAAGATCGCTTGATTCAACATGGAATCGTTGCGCTCAATTCCCTGGAACGGTTTGGGAACGGCAAACGGGTCGGTCATGCCCAAAGGATCGGTGATGGCGCCGCACCCCGCAGCAGCAGACAGGATCAGAACCAACACGCTAATGAATCGGAATCGCATCATGATTTCAGCATTATCGCCGAAATATTGCGCCCGTAATCGCTTTCGCCGCGATGCGTCGTGCGGCGATACGAAAAATAGTGCTCGGCGTGCTCATAGGTACACAGGTTCAGCCGATCGACAGCCGAAACACCAAACGCCGCCAATCGCGCCGCCACGAACCCCGGCAAATCGAACAGAAAGTGACTTTCACGTGCTGAAGGCCGAAAGAAAGTCCGGTTTGCGTTGGCCTCATCGTTGAACCGCGCAAAAAACTCGGGCCCTACTTCATACGAAGCCGGTCCGATGCAAGGACCGATCGCCGCTCGGATGCGCCCGCGCTCCGCGCCTAGCGCTTCCATGGCACGCACCGTGGCTTGGGCGACACCGCCGATCGCCCCCTTCCACCCGGCATGCGCCGAACCGATGACGCCCGCCGTCGCGTCGGCAAAAAGCACCGGCGTGCAATCGGCAGCCAGAACGCCCAGCGCAATGCCCTTCACATTCGTCACCATGGCATCGGCCTTTGGCGCCTCGCCGCGCGCCCACGGTGCATCGACCGTCACGACATCGGCGCTGTGAATTTGATAGACCGTAATCAAACGCTCTTCGCGCGAGCCCAAACGTTCGGCGACACGACGACGGTTTTGCGTCACGCGCTCTACATCGTCGTTCGAGCCGAAGCCGCAATTGAGCGATGCATAAATACCCTCGGACACGCCGCCCTGACGCCCGAAGAAACCGTGGGCGACACCGGCGATATCTGAAAGAAACGGCGACGAAACAGGAGTCATGCGTTCAAAAATCCTGCCGGCCGAAGGGCGGCCGGCGCACCGGCGCAAAGCACTTTGAACAGGCTGCCCATCGCCGCCGCGCCGGTCAACCGCTGATAGGCCGTCTCCAACAGTTCGGCCTGCGCCGCGCTTGCCGATCGTTTCAAGGTCTGGACACGCTCAAAGGCGCCAAGCCGCTTCAAGAAATCCCCTTGTTCGGTCAAGGCGCTAACCGAAGCACCGCCTTCGCCGAACGCACGGGACAGCGCCGTAAAGTCTACGTGAGACGTCAAATCGGCCGCCCCCGGCTCCACCAGAACGTCAGCGTAAGCATGCCCTTTGATCGCCTGCAGCGTGTCGCCCAGTTCAGGCCCTGCAAAGCCGTAGTCGATCGCAAGCACGGCACCATGCTCAGCCGCGATCCTCGCCCCAATGGCCCGCGCCACATCCGACCGCACCGGCGCCAGTTCGAACACGGCTCCATCTGCGGCGTGACGAAGTCGTTCGGGAATAAGACCAGGGTTGATGCGGTCGGGCGCCGCACCGAACACGAATTGGTCTGCGTCGTCGAGCCCAACGCACCGTTCCGCCCACCGCCCGGCGCTGCGCACGAACTGGCGCATCGGTAGCGCGTCGAAAAATTCGTTCGCAACGATGATCGCCGGTCCGAGATCGGCTTCCAAATCTTCAAACCGGTCTAACCAACGAAGCGAGGCGACCGAAGCATTCTTCAGGGCGTCGCGCTGGAGCGCCCGCAGCGCCGGGCTCACCTCCACCAACACCACCGACGCCGCACGCAGAAAATCGGGCGCCACGCGCGCGGCACGCAGAGCGTCTTTCATCAGCGTGCCACGCCCTGGTCCAAGCTCAACCAGCGAAAATCGCGCCGGCGCGCCAAGCTGGCGCCAAACATCGACGCACCACAATCCGATCAACTCGCCGAAGATCTGCGAGATCTCGGGCGCGGTGACGAAATCGCCGGCCGCACCAAACGCCTCACCGCGCATGTAATAGCTGTCGGCGCGTCCCGTCAGAACGATGCGCATGTACTCGGCCACCGATACGGGCCCCTCGGCGCGAATCAGTTCTTTCAAGTGCAAGGCAAGCGCCGTCATGGCGTTTGCAGCGCGGGCCCTTTGCGATAGAGCGCGTACCAAAAAAAGAACCCGGCAAACACCCACATCAACACGGACAACAGCGTTCCCATCGACACCACGCCGCCCAACAGCGATTGATGCGCGTTCTCGCGAAAGAACAACTCGACAAAGGTACGAAACAAACCATACCCCGCCCAAAACACGGCGATGTTAAGTCCGGGCTTGCGCAAGGAGTCGAAGCGCAACGTCAGAACGCACAAAATCGCAAACAGCAGCAACCCTTCGAGCCCGGCCTCATAAAGTTGGCTTGGATGGCGCGGCACCTGACTACTGTCGTGCGGAAACACCATCGCCCAAGGCACATCGCTCGGCTTGCCCCACAATTCGCCGTTGACGAAGTTCGCAATTCGTCCGGTGAACAAGCCGATGGGCGCGGCGATCGCGACCAGATCGCCAAGCGCCACCATGTCGATCTTCTTGGCGCGCGCGAAAAAAATGATCGCCAGCACGACGCCGATGGCACCGCCGTGAAAAGACATGCCGCCTTCCCAAGCTGCAAAAATCCGCCACGGCGCCGAAACGAAGTGGTCGGTCTCGTAGATCAATCCGTAGAAAAGCACATAACCGATCCGCCCGCCGAAGATCACGCCAAGCGCGGCCCACACGAACAAATCCCCAATATGATCGGACGTCGCCTGCGGCTTGCCGTTGAACGGCGCGCCGGCCCAAAGCCGCTCCGTCTTCACCAGACGCAGGATAAACCACCACGCCCCGAGCAGCCCCGCAATATACGACAACGCATACCAGCGTATGGCCAGCGGTCCGATCTGGATCAACACGGGATCGATCTGCGGAAAGGGTATAGCAAACATGCGGCGAAAGTCCCCGATTATAGCCCTGACTTCGGCTTGCAGCCTGGGGCGTGTCAAGCCGCCGATTGCATGCGGCCGGCCTCATCCCTACGTTTTGACGACACAAGCGGAGCCTCCCGATGCAAAGCGAAAACCCACTTCTCGACCAATTGGCGAAGTTAATGACGAGTGCCGCCGGCGCGGCCAAGGGCGTGCGCGACGAAATCGGCACCGTCATGAAAACACAGGCCGAGCGCTTCGCGAACGATCTCGAACTCGTTCCGCGCGAAGAATTCGAAGCGATGAAAGCGATGACGCTCGAACTGCGCAACGAGGTCGAGCGCCTCGCGGCCCGACTCGCGAAACTCGAAGGTGATGCCGCGAAAAAATGATTCACGCGATTCACGCGCACTCATGGCGTCTCGAAATTCGTTTGTCCGCAGCTCATCCCCAACGCGCAATATCGTAGTCGCAACAGTCCACATGAAGAATCTGCAATGCCCACAGGAGGACTCTTGCGCGCGATTCAAAGTTTGGTGCACGCTTCTATTCATGGGAGGTGCTTCGCGCTGAACGACTAGATGTGGAGCGTATTTCCAGGCGCGATGCACCTCCCTGCGTACCCTTACTAATTTGCCCTCGCATGTACCGCCGCCGGCCCCCTCCGGCGGCGGGTTGACTCTGGGGGTCAGAGAAAGGCGACACGAGCCGATGAGCACTCCGCAACTCCAGTCCGAATTGCCCGCGGGCAACCCCATCGACCTGATGGAACAAATCGCCGTTCAAAACGAATGGCTCTTCGATCGTGCCGGCGAGGACGAGATGCATCTCTCCTTCCCCGGTCAGACCGAGGATCACCATCTCTCGTTCAGTTGGCGCAACAACGTCGAAACGCTGCAGCTCTCGGCACAGCTTGAAATCAAAGTGCCCAAGCAAAAGCGCGCCGAAGTGGCAGCCTTGATCAACATCGTCAACGAACAGCTCTGGCTCGGCCATTTCGAGATGTGGCCCGACAGCGGCCAAGTGATTTACCGCCATGGCCTGCTTCTGCGCGGTGCCATTGGCGCCACGCCTGAACAATGCGAAGGCCTAATAGATGCTGCACTCGAGGCCTGCGACCGCTATTATTCGGCCTTCCAATTTGTAATCTGGGCCGGAAAATCCGCTTCGGAAGCGGCGGCAGCGGTGGTTTATCAGTGCCAAGGAAACGCCTAGTACCTGCAACGACGGAAAAGCCAAAGGCAAAAGCCGGACGCCCGATCGTCATCGTGGGCGTCGGCCATATGGGAGGCGCTTTTGCGCGCGGCTTGATCGCGGCGGGCCTCGGCAGTCGGCTGATCCTCATCGACCCGGCATTAAAGCCGTCAGACGCGCGCGCGTTTCGTGCCCAAGGCGCACAAACCGGGCGCGGCACGGAAATACTTGATGGCACAGTGCCGGAAGCCATTATTTTGGCGGTCAAACCGCAAATGATGGCCGCAAGCGCACCTGCGTATGTCGCCGCCGCACGAAAGGCCGTCGTCATCTCGATCGCCGCCGGCACATCGATCGAAAGTCTCGACGCCTGGCTGGAGCAACCACCGGCGCTCGTGCGCGCCATGCCGAACCTCCCCGCCTCGCTCGGCAAGGGCATCAGCGCGGCCTACGCCTCCCCGGGCGCAACGGCGGCGCAACGCAAACTGGTTGAGAAACTGCTCAAAGCGGTCGGCGAAATGGTCTGGCTCGACCGGGAAGAATTGCTCAACGCCGTGACAGCGGTATCGGGATCGGGCCCCGCTTACGTCTTTCTGTTCGTCGAAGCATTGGCGACGGCCGCGGAACGCGCCGGCCTTTCGCCGGACGTCGCAAAAATATTGGCCCGCAAGACCGTCGAAGGTGCGGCGGCCCTCTTATCCCAGTCCACGGCAAGCCCATCAGATCTTCGAAAATCCGTCACCAGTCCCGGCGGCACCACGGAAGCGGCGCTCAAAATCCTCATGAACGACGCACGTTTCGAGCAGCTTGTGTCCGAAGCCGTCGCCGCGGCGACGGCGCGCGGCTTTGAAATCGCCAAATCGCGATAGCCCACGTCCAGGTCGGGCGCATACACTCACAGCCAAACTCGCGGATGCACGTTCATGGTCGCCAAGATCTCCCCGGAAGAAAAACTCGTCGCCGCGGCACTCGCCGAAATCGAAAAAACGGGTTGGAAAGCCCTTTCGCTGACCGCGCTCGCGCGCAAAGCAAAAATTCCGTCGGCCACCCTCTACGACCTATGTCACGACAAACGCGCCCTCCTGGCACTGATTGCCAAACGTATCGACATTGCAGCACTCGACCGCGCGCCTGAACACAGCGAGGGCACCTCGCCCCGGGACCGGGCCTTTGACGCCATTTTGAGCTGCTTTGAGTCGATGACCGAGCTGAAACCGGCGCTCCAGATCATCCACGACGACAGCACCGGCGACTTGGGCGCTCTTCTCGACGCGCTGCCCGCGACCATCCGCAGTGCAAAGTGGATCGCCGATGCCGCGGGCCTTCCCACATCGGGCTGGCAAGGCTTCCTGGTCGCCCACGGCATCGGGATCCTTCTCGCCGAAACGCTGGGCATCTGGCTCAAAGATGGGCCGGACCTCGCCAAAACCATGGCCCATGTCGACCGCCGCCTGCGCATGATTGAGGAATGGGCCAACATGCTTCAACGCAACGAAAAGCATGAAGGCGATACGCCAACAGCCGATTGACGCCTCCTCGCGGGGGGACCATCCTGCACGCCTGCGAAAAGGAAACTGAGGAGACAACGCAATGGCCAACAAAGGTCCCTTCCCGGAATTCGATTTCAAGTGGCCGAATTTCGATCAAAGCTTTTGGGACCGCTTTAGCGTCCCTGGCATCGACACCTCCGCGCTGATGGAAAGTCAGAAAAAGAACTTCGATGCGCTCGTCAAAGCCAATCAAAAAGCCGCCGAAGGCTATCAAAACCTCATGCGCCGTCAGGCCGAGATCATGACGGAAACGATGCAAGCCATACAGGAATCGGTTGGGGACCTGATGAAGGCGAACGAAGGCAAAGACGTCCCCAAGAAGCAGGCCGAGCTGGTCGAAAAAACCATCGGGCGCGCCTTCAAGCATATGAAGGAGCTGGCGCAGCTCACGATCGACGCCAACGGCGACGCCTTCAAAGTCATGCAAGATCGCGCCAAGGAATCGATCTCCGAAATGCAAGCATTGGCTGAAAAAATCTCAAGCGGCAAAAAGTGACGGCGCCAAGCCCCACCATCGCGTTCGATCAATTTTCGGCGGTCGACATTCGCATCGGAACGGTCGTTGCCGCCGAGCCGTTTCCCGAAGCACGCAAACCCGCGCTGAAGCTCGTCATCGATTTCGGTGCGCAGATCGGCCGCAAATCAAGCTCGGCCCAGATCACCCAACACTACAAACCCGAAACGTTGATCGGCCGCCAAGTTTGCGCCGTGGTGAACTTTCCGCCCCGTCAAATTGGTCCGTTCAAATCGGAGGTCTTGACGCTGGGGTTCAGCGACGAAACCGGGCATGTCGTCCTGATCGCCGCCGACCGGAAAGTCCCCAACGGCGCCCGGCTGCACTAAGTCGTTCACGAAAGCTTTGCGGGCGTCGCGTCGAAAATTTCAATCACCGGGGCCTCGGCGCCGTACTTGCGCGCGTCGCCGACGAAGTCGATCGAACCCTTCACCTTGAAATGCGCCGCCAGCGCCGCGGCGTCTTTCCACTTTTCGACGAACACAAGCCTCAACGGATTCTCGTGATCCACATGGACCGCGTGCGAAATGCAGCCCGGCTCGCTCCGCGACCGCTGCACATGTTCAAGACTGCCTTTGAGTAGCGCGCCGATCGAATCCGCACGCGCCACGATACTGCCGAGGACAATGATCATGTCGACCTCTCTTTGAACGAATGAAACGTCAAACCGGCAACCGCACGGCCGCGCGCAAGCCCCCGAGTTTGCTGTCGCTCAGGATGATGTCCCCCCCGTGACCGCGCGCGATGTCGCGAGCAATCGCCAGACCGAGCCCGACGCCGCCCGTACTCAGCGTTCGCCCCGTATCCAAGCGATGGAAGGGCCGGAATGCTTCCTCGCGTTGCTCGGCTCGAATACCGGGACCGTCGTCGTCGACGGCGATCTCGACAATATCGTCGTGTCGGCTCGCGCTCACCTGCGCATGCGTACCGTGACGCATCGCATTCTCGACCAAATTCATGACGCAGCGTCGCAACGCATTCGGCCGCACCTCAAGCACAAGATCGCCGTTGACGTCGACGTCGATGACCCTTCGCGGTTCCTTGGCGTCGGCCTTGCGTTGCGCGCTCGCCGCGACATCCGTTAGCAACTGACCGATATCGGTATTCACCGCGCCTTCGCCGGCCTGCCCGCGCGCAAAAGCCAGATACTCTTCAAGCATCCGC
This sequence comes from Alphaproteobacteria bacterium, assembly GCA_021413465.1. Classification (GTDB taxonomy): domain Bacteria; phylum Pseudomonadota; class Alphaproteobacteria; order Micropepsales; family Micropepsaceae; genus SZUA-430. The sequence continues at coordinate 12,193 of JAIOQG010000185.1, forward strand.
TCCATTTCTTCGACGTCGCTCTTCAGCGCCTTGATATCGTCGCTGTTTCCCATCATCGCGAGTTCGAGCTTCATGCGCGTCAACGGCGTGCGCAAATCGTGGCTGACCCCCGCGAGCATATCGGTGCGCTGCTGCACGAAGCGCAGGATGCGCTCGCGCATATCCAAGAACGCCAGTGCCGCCCGCCGAACTTCGGTCGCCCCGGACGGACGGAAGTCCGGCACATCGCGCCCTTTGCCCAACGCCTCTGCCGCGTCGGCCAAGCGCTCGATGGGACGGATTTGATTGCGTAGAAACAGAATGGCGACACTGAGCAAGATCAGCGCCGTACCGATCATCCACAGCACCCAAACATGCGTATTGGTGGACATCACGCGCTTGCGCTCTGCCATCACCTGCAACACGCCGCCGTCGAGTTGAATGCGGATATCGACCTCGTCGTCGAGCGACGTCGAATCGATCCACACCGGCCGGCCGATGCGCGATGAAAGTTCGCGCACGAAAACCTGCTTCAACACATTAAAGGCCGGCGACTCCGTGTCGGGGATACGCTCGCCGCGCTTCAGCACCGGGTGCAAACCGAACGATGTTTCACCGAGCTTCGGCGCCTCTTCGATGAATTTTTCGGGACCCATCGTCTCGTAGCTTTGCACGAACAAAGCAATTTGCGCCGCAACCCCGCGTGAGATGCGCGTTGTCACCGTCTCCCATTGCCGGTCGAACAGCAGATAGGTCACGAACGCCTGCAGCACCACCATCGGCACAACGATGATCAGAAGCGAGCGGCCGAACAGACCGCGCGGCATGGATCTGCGAAACCAGCCGCGCAGCATCGTGGCCCTACCCGACCCGATCGGGCATCAGCACATAGCCGACGCCGCGAACGGTTTGCAGGTAAAGCGGCAGCTTGGGATCGTTCTCGATTTTGCGTCGCAGCCGCGTGATCTGCACATCGACCGTACGCTCCAACACCGCGCCCATCCGCTGCGATAGATCGGTGCGCGTAAACGTTTGACCGGGATTCGCCGCCAAAACCCGCATGAGCTGAAGCTCCGCCGACGTCAGCTTCACGGGCTTGCCGTCGCGCGTCAGCTCGCCCCGCTCGCCGTCGAACCGGCAAGTGCCTAGCTGCACGTACGGCCGCAAGACTTCAACCGGCGCCCCTGCCCGTTTCAAAATTGTGGCGATACGCAACAACAACTCGCGCGGCTCGAAGGGCTTCGCGAGGTAATCGTCCGCACCGCGCTCGAGCCCCTCGATGCGGTCGGATGATTCGCCCCGCGCGGTCAACAAAAGGATCGGCACGCTCGACGTTTCCCGGATCGCTTTGGTCAGCGAGAATCCGTCCTCGCCCGGCATCATCACGTCGAGCACGATGAAATCGAAATCCAGACTGGTCATCAGCTGCCGCGCTTCCGCCGCGTCCTTCGCGGCCGTCACGCGATAACCGTTCTCGCTGAGATAGCGCTGCAACAGCGTGCGGATGCGCGTATCGTCGTCGACGATCAGCAGATGCTGTAACGGCTTTTCCTCGTCGTCCAGGTCTTTGGCCTCCGGCATCATCGTTTAGCAATCAGGCGCAACACGCCCGCCCTTTCCTGCTCGGCCAACAAGCCCGACAGCACCTGCCGAAACCCGGCCACAGCCTCGGGCCCCGCTTCGCGAAACGCCTTCGCAAACAGCGCCCGCTGCAGCCGGCTGAGCTCCCCTTCAAGCTCCGATCCCTTAGGCGTCAACTTCAGCAGCCGCTGCCGCCGGTCGCGCGCGCCCTGCGTTTGGCTCAGGTAACCGGCAGTCGTCAAATTGAGCACCACCCGGCTGAGCGATTGTTTCGTGATTCCAAGGATACTCAATAGATCTGACACGGGGATCCCGGGGTGACGCGCAACAAAGTGCAACGCGCGATAGTGCGCCCGCCCAAGTGACAGAACTTGGAGCCGTTCGTCCAGAGCGCGGCCGAAATCGCGGCCGGCAAAGAAGAACAGCTCGATCCCATCGGTCAGTTCTTCCTCGCGCAGATAGAGCAGCGACGCCGCAGATTTCATATGGGGGAGCCTAAGTGTGTCATGCACGGCAGTCATGGCAGGATTGCGCCGACTTTAGAGCCCAGGCTATACGGCTCGCAAGCGGGACCGTTATACTCCGCGCCCGGACACCGGTCCGCTTAACCAAGCTGTGGAGCTATGCATGGCGCTGATTCCTTTTGACGACCGCGACGGCCAAATCTGGATGGACGGCAAGATGGTGCCCTGGCGCGAAGCGCAGACGCACGTCCTGACACACGGCTTGCACTACGGCTCGTCCATTTTCGAGGGCCAGCGCGTCTACAACAAAAAGGTCTTCAAGCTCGAACAGCACACGGCGCGCCTATTCGAATCGGCCAAGATCATGGGCTTCGAGATTCCGTTCTCCCAAGCCCAAATCAACGACGCCTGCAAACAAGTCGTCGAGGCCGCCGGTTACGACGACGCCTATATGCGTCCCGTCGCCTATCGCGGCAGCGAACAAATGGCCGTCAGCGCCCAACAGTCGAAGATCCACGTCGCCATCGCCGTCTGGCCCTGGCCCTCGATGTTCGACCCGGAAATCAAAGCCAAGGGCATCAAACTCGACATCGCCCGTTGGCGCCGTCCGGCCCCTGACACGATTCCGTGGAAAGCCAAGGCCGCCGGCCTCTACATGATCTGCACGCTCTCCAAGCACGAGGCCGAAGCCAAAGGCTTCGCCGACGCCATGATGTACGACTGGCGCGGCCTCGTTGCCGAAGCCACCGGCGCCAACATCTTCTTCGTCAAAGACAACAAGCTGTTCACGCCCTACGCCGATTGCTTCTTAAGCGGCATCACGCGCCAGACCGTGATGGACCTCGCGCGCAGCCGTCAAATCGAAGTCGTCGAAAAATACATTCAAAGTTCCGACGTCGGCGGTTTCGAGCAGTGTTTCCTCACCGGCTCCGCCGCCGAAGTCACGCCCGTCGGCCAGATCGGCGATTGGAAGTTCAACGTCGGCAACATCACCCGCACCTTGATGGACGACTATTCGAACTTCGTGCGCGGCAAAAAAGTCTAACCCTAGCGCCAACGCGCGGCAGCATCGTCGTCGCTGCCGCGCGCCTCGACCCAGTGCTCGCCGGACGCACGCAACTCGCGCTTCCAGAACGGCGCGCGGGTTTTCAAGTAATCCATCAGAAACTCGGCCGCCTCGAACGCCGCCGCCCGGTGCGCCGCCGCCGTCGCGACCAGCACGATCCGCGCGCCGGGCTTCAATTCCCCGACCCGGTGCACGATCACGACGTCGTCGAGCGCCCACCGCGCCCGCGCTTGCTCTTCGATGCGTTCAAGTTCGCGCTCGGTCATGCCCGGAAAATGCTCGAGCGTCATACTCGTCAGCTTTTCGCCGTGGCTCTCGCCGCGCACCAAGCCCACGAAGCTTGCAACCGCACCGATATCGCTGCGCCCTGCGTGCAGTTTCGCGATCTCGGCGCCGGGATCGAAATCGTCGCTCTGCACCCGGATCATTTCTAACCGCCGGTGACCGGAGGAAAAAACGCCACCTCGTCGCCCGCTTTGACCGGCGCGTCGAAGCCGACATGTTCTTGGTTCACCGCCGCGCGCATCCGTTTCGGATCGGCAAACGCCTCCGCGTAGCCGCCGCCCTTGGCCTTGAGCCATTCGGCCAGTGCGCCGACGGTCGCGACATGACGCGGCGCATCGACGATCTCCTCGCCCCGCCCGACCTTCTGCCGCACCCAAGCAAAATAGAGCAACTTCACGACGCGCCCTTCACCTCGGGCGAAGCCTTGCGCGTCGGCCGCGCATGCTCGCCCGACACATGCGCCAGGTTCGCCTGCACGTAAGAGAAGCCGGTATAAATCGTAAGCCCGGCCGCGCCCCACAACGCGATGATGCCGACCCGGTGCAACCCGCCCCACACATGTTCGACCGCAGGCGCCACAATGAGGATCGCAAGCGCAATCACCTGCACCGCTGTTTTCAATTTCGAGATCGACGACACCGGCACTTGCACCGCGATTGTCGCCAAAAACTCGCGCATGCCCGAGACCAAAATCTCGCGCGCCAAAATAATCAGCGCCGGGATAATCACCCAGCCGCGAATATCGTCGTAATAGACCAACATCATCAGCGCCGACGAAATCAGCAACTTGTCGGCGATCGGATCGAGCATCGCGCCCAGCCGCGATTCCAAACTGCGGGCCCGCGCGATCCAGCCGTCCGCATAGTCGGTGATCGCCGCGACCAAAAACACGACAAGCGCAACCCAGCGCCCCGCCGGCATATCCAGCCAAAACGCAGCCACGAACAACGGCACCAGCAAGATGCGCGTCAACGTCAAAAGATTGGGAAGATGGTCGCCCATGATGTCCACTCTAGCACGGTAAGACCGCGCTCAACCTTTGTCGTGAAAATGATCGTAGATCTTCTTCGCAATCGCCTTGGAGATACCCTTAACCGATTCGAGGTCCGAAAGCCCCGCGCGCGTAACGCCGCGCCCGGAACCGAAATGGTTCAAAAGCGCCCGTTTGCGCGTCGGTCCGATGCCTTCGATTTCATCAAGCGGCGAAGAAGCGAGCGTTTGCGCCCGTTTCGCGCGGTGCGTGCCGATGGCGAAGCGATGCGCCTCATCCCGCAGGCGTTGCAGATAGAACAAAACCGGACTCTTGAACTCAAGCTGAAACGGTTCGCGCCCCGGCATGAAAAATCGCTCGCGCCCCGCGTCGCGGTCGGGCCCCTTGGCGATGGCGACAAGCTTCACCGCCGTCACCCCCAACGCCGCAAACACCTCGCAGGCGACCGACAGCTGCCCTGCCCCGCCGTCGATGATCACCAGGTCGGGCGCATTGCCGGGCTCCCGCTCGCCGTCCTCGGCCTTCTCGTCGAACACCGGCGCCGTAGCATCGCCCGCAGCTTCGGCCGCCTGCTCCTTCATCAAACGCTTGAAGCGCCGCGTCAGCACCTCGCGCATCATGCCGAAATCGTCGCCGGGCGTGAGTTCGCTGTCTTTGATATTGAACTTGCGATAGGCGCCTTTGATGAAACCTTCCGGCCCCGCGACGATCATCCCGCCGACCGCGCTCGTACCCTGGATATGACTGTTGTCGTACACCTCGATGCGCCGCGGCGGCTCGTCGAGACCGAACGCCTCCGCGACGCCTTCGAGCAATTTGACCTGCGACGCGCCTTCCGCCGTGCGCCGCGCCAGCGACTCGCGCGCGTTCATCACCGCCTGCGCCATCACCTCGCGCTTCTCGCCGCGCTGCGGCACCAGCACCTCGACGCGCCGCTCGGCTTTCACCGACAGGGCCTCTTCCAACAACGCGCGATCGGCAATCTCGTGACTAATGATCACGAGCTTCGGCGGATCGCGCTCGTCGTAAAACTGCGCCAAAAAACTATCGAGCACCTCTCCGACGTCGATACCGCGATCGTGCTTCGGGAAATAAGGACGATTGCCCCAGTTTTGTCCGGCGCGGAAAAAGATCACCTGGATACAGGTCTGTCCGCCCTCCTGATGCGCGGCAAACAAATCCGCTTCGTCGATCGTCTCGGGGTTGATGCCCTGCTGCAGCTGAACGTGCGCCAACGAGCGAATGCGATCGCGCAGCCGCGCCGCTTTCTCGAAATCGAGCGCCTCCGCCGCCTGCTCCATTTCCGCCGATAGCTCGTTCTTCACTTCTTGGCTTTTGCCCGTCAGAAAGTCGCGCGCCAGATCGACCAGATGGCGATAATCCTCCGGCGCGATTTTGCCCACGCACGGCGCCGCGCAGCGCTTGATCTGATGCAGCAAACACGGCCGCGTGCGGGCTTCGAACACGGAGTCCGAACAACTGCGCAAAAGAAACGCGCGCTGCAACGTGTTCAAAGTCCGGTTCACCGCGCCGGCCGACGCGAACGGCCCGAAATAATCGCCTTTGCGCGACTTCGCCCCGCGATGCTTGATAATCTGCGGCGCCGCGTGATCGCCGGTCACCAGAATATGCGGAAACGATTTGTCGTCGCGCAGCTGGATGTTGTAGCGCGGCTTCAACCGCTTGATCAGATTGGCTTCGAGCAGCAGCGCTTCTACTTCCGAGGCCGTCTGCACGAATTCCATCGACACGGTGTTCGCGATCATCCGCGCAATCCGCGCCGGCTGATCGAACGGCTTGGTGTAAGCCTGCACCCGCTTCTTAAGGCTTGCCGCCTTGCCGACGTAGAGCACGTCGCCG
>JAIOQG010000149.1 GCA_021413465.1 Alphaproteobacteria bacterium
GCGGCAGTTCGTCCAGATTTCCGTGATGCGTTGAATCTGAGCGCGGGTTTCATCCGTTATTTGATGCGCCGCGACATGCGCGATCATGTCCATCGGGCAGTTGCGTCTTAGGTCCGCGAAACCGGAATGCATCTCGGCGCAAATGCTTCGCGCTCTCGCGCGGGCGAACGGGTCGTGAGGCCATAGATGCGCGTCGGGGTGGCGCTCGGCGAGATATTCGGCAATCGCCAAGGTGTCCCATATGGCGAAGTCTTCGGCGCCCGGACGCCGCACGCGCAACAACGGAACTTGTGCGGACGGCGATGCGGCTTTGATCAAGGCGCGTTCTGGGCCGCGGAGGTCGAAGAGTTCGCAGTCGAATTCCGTGTCGCAGCGTTTGAGGGCGAGCCAGGCACGCAAACTCCAGGACGAGAAGTTTCTGCTGCCGATGAGCAGCGTGTAAGCCGGAAGGGGCATAGGTGTGCCGTTGCTGGAGCGCATGATGTGCGAGTAAAGTGAGTGCCTCGTCCTCTCGTCAAGTCTGGTTGTCATGAAGATCGAAGAGTTGTTTGCAACGTCGGCGCCAAGCAAAGCCATTCCGCTTTTCGCCGTTTCTCAAGCGATGCTCGAAGGGGCTCTGGCGGGCGCGCTGGAACGGCACGCGACTTGGTTGCGCAGCACCGGATTTACGGGTGCGGCAGGCAAGGTGCAGCTTTTGCCGGGGAGCGACGGCGCAGTTGGCGGCGCCGTGCTTGGTCTGGGGCGCGACGAAGATGTCTTTGCGACGGCGGCGTTGCCGTCGCTTTTGCCGGCCGGAACCTACGTGTTTGCGCTCGCGCCGGCGGCGCATGACGCCGATAAGCTCGCGCTCGCGTGGGCGATGGGTGCTTATGCCTTTACGCGGTTCAAAAGCCAGAATCCCGAGGCGGCTCGTCCAGTTCTCGTGTGGCCGGAAGGTGCGGATCGAGAAAACGTTTTGCGGGTTGCTACGGGCCTGTTTCTGGCGCGCGACCTCGTCAACACGCCAGCGAGCGACATGGGGCCGGCGGAGCTGGCACACGCAGCCCATGGCGTCGCGCGCGATTTCGGCGCGCATTACGCGGCGATCGAAGGCCGGGACCTTCTCAATCAGAACTATCCGATGATTTGGACCGTCGGCGCGGCTTCAACCCGTGCGCCGCGTTTGATCGACATCAGTTGGGGCGATCCCAAACGTCCTCGCGTGACGCTTGTGGGCAAGGGCGTATGTTTCGACTCCGGCGGATTGGACATCAAGCCTTCCAGCGGCATGGCGACCATGAAGAAAGACATGGGCGGCGCTGCCGGCGTGTTGGCCATTGCTCGCATGATTATGGATGCGAAGCTGCCGGTCGCTTTGCGGGTGCTGATCCCGGCGGTCGAGAACAGCGTGTCGGGCGATGCTTACCGGCCGGGCGATGTGATCAAGAGCCGCAAGGGTTTGACGGTTGAGGTCGGCAATACCGATGCCGAAGGGCGCTTGGTTTTGGCCGATGCGCTTGCCGAGGCCGATACTCAGTCGCCCGATATTCTGATTTGCATGGCGACGCTGACCGGCGCGGCGCGTGTTGCGACGGGTTTCGATCTGCCGCCGTTCTTCACTCAGGACGACGTGCTTGCGGCGGACTTAATGGACGCTTCGGCGCGCGAGGCCGATGCCATGTGGCGGCTGCCGTTGTGGCGCGGCTATCGGGGCTTAATCGAAGGAAAGGTCGCCGATCTGACGAACAATCCCGACAGTCCAAATGCAGGAGCGATTACAGCGGCGCTGTTTTTGGAACGCTTTGTCGAGAAGGCGAAATCGTTCGTTCATTTCGACATCGCCGCCTGGAACGATCGCGCCAAACCCGGACGTCCGCTGGGTGGCGAAGCGCAAGCTATTCGGGCGATCTTTGCGATGTTGAAGGCGCGTTATCGTTGATTGTTTCTCGCTTCGTGCGGGCTTAATAACCGCGCGCGAAGTCGACCAAATTTTCGGGCCGCAGGTTTTGATCCATGCGCCGGATGGTGTTGGCGACGTGGCGCATGAAGGCGGCGGGATCGGTGATCGCGGCCGCATGGGGCGTTATCGTGATTTTGGGGTGCGACCAAAGCGGGCTTGTTTCGGGTAGCGGTTCGACTTGAAACACGTCGAGTGTGGCGCCGCGCAAGTGACCGGAATCGAGCGCGGCGATGAGATCGCTTTCGATCAGGTGTCCGCCACGAGCGCAGTTGATGACGCAGGCGCCGTTGGGCAATTGGGCAAACGTGTGCGTGTTCAAGATGCCGCGCGTCGCTGGGGTCAGCGGAAGAAGGCACACGAGAATGTCGCTGCGGGACAGGAACGGCTGCAGCGCGTCTGCACCGGCGAAACTCTCGACGCCGGCCACCTGTTTTGGCGATGCGCTCCAGCCGGCGATATTGTAGTTGAGCGCTTTGAGCGCAAGCGCCGCGGCTTGGCCCAGCACGCCAAAGCCCAGTATTCCGACGCGCACTTGTTCGGCGCGCGGGGCTGCGATCAAGCGCCATTTCTTGAGTTTTTGCAGGTTATCCAAGTCGCGCTGGCGGCGATGCCAGGCGAGGACGTGCAGCACGACGTACTCGGTCATGGCCTGCGTGAGCGTGTCGTCGACCACACGGGACAACGGAACGTGGGCCGGAAAGGTCGCGTCGGCGACGATGGCATCGACGCCTGCACCCATCGAGAACACGACTTTCAAGTTGGCAAAGCTTCGTAGGCTTCCGGGCTTCGGCTTCCAGGCGACGCAATAGGCGATATCGCCCTTGCGCGTTTCGTCGTCTTCGGTGCGGATATCGAGATCCGGCATGAGACGGCGCAAGTGATCGGTCCAGATCTGGTGCGGGTAGTCGGTCGGCTGAAACAGCAGGGCGCCTTGTGGCATGCGTTTGTGTCCGCGCAAGTCTGAAGAGGTGGCACAATGGCGCTAGGGCGCGCGCGAAGGCAACGACGGACCAGAGCCTTGCTGGTCCGTCGATAAATCGCGGCGTTAGGTTTCGCTAGTGTCCGTTGCCAGCGGGTGCGGGGGTGGGCGTCGGTGCCGCGGGAGCTGCCGGCGCTGCAGGTGCTGCCGGCGTGGCAGGTGCTGTTGCCGCCGGGGCCGGCGTTGCAGGCGCTGTCGGTGAGCCGGGTGGTGGCGCTTGAAGTTCCCCTGCCGGTGTTTCGCCGGTCGTGCCTTCTGCAGGCGCGCCTTCTACCGGCGCGGCCGGCGTTGCGGCTGCGGCGGGGTTCGGTGCGGGTATGGCGTAGGGCGAACCGGAAAGCGTGCGCAGATAGGCAATCAAATTGATGCGATCCGTCTGCTTGGACAATCCGGCAAACGACATTTTGGTGCCGGGAACCGCCGTCTTGGGGCTCTTCAAGAACGCATCCAGTTCGTCATAACCCCAGGTCTTGTCCGCCATGGCTTGCAGTGGCGCCGAGTAGGCAAAGCCCGCGGCGTGCGCGTGCTTGCCGCCGACGACGTTCCACAGGTTCGGGCCGATCTTGTTCGGGCCGCCGTCGGAGAAGTCGTGGCATTGCAGGCAGCGTTTGTGGGTGTTCTCACCGGCAGCAATGTCGGCGGCGGGCAGGACGGTGCCCCAATCGGGGGCCACTTCGGCGACAATCGGGCCCTCAGGGGTGCCGTGCTCTTCGACCACGGCGATATCCATGCCGGGCTTTTCGGCTTTGTGCGGCGTCATCATTCCGTCGATAACGATGTAAAGCGTGACGACCACCAGCACTGTCCCGAGGACCGCACCGAAAATTTTGTTCCACTCGAAGGAATCCATTGCGCAATCCTTGATGCTTAAGGGCTGTCGGCGAACCGCTGCTTTACCAAAAATGCGACGCAGCGGGCTCGAAAATGAAGGCGGCGAGACAATAGCGGGGGGGGCTTTCGGGTCATTGCGGCGGAACGTCGCATTTTGGCGGCGGGCAGAAGCCTAGAACACACTCAACGACATGAGCGATCCACTTATTCTCATTCCCGCCCGCATGGCCTCGACGCGTCTACCGGGCAAGCCGCTTGCCGACATTCACGGCGAGCCGATGATCGTGCATGTCTGGCGGCGCGCGATCGAGGCGAAGACCGGGCGCGTTGTCGTCGCGGCTGCCGAGGCGGCAATCGTCGAGGCAATCGTGCGCGCGGGCGGCGAAGCGGTGCTGACGGATCCCAGCCATCCTTCCGGATCGGACCGCGCGTTCGAGGCTTTGAAAAAGGTCGATCCCGCGGGCCGGCATGATGTGGTCGTCAATTTGCAGGGCGATTTGCCGACGCTCGACCCGGCCTTGATCGCGTCCGTTTTGGCGCCGCTCGGCGATGCGGCGATCGATATTGCGACGCTTGCGACCGAGATTTGCGAACCGAGCGAGCGCACGAACCCCAATGTGGTGAAAGCCGTGGTCGCCTTCACCGAAGGGACCGTCCAGGGGCGCGCGCTTTACTTTACGCGCGCGACGGCGCCTTCGGGCGAGGGACCACTTTATCATCATATCGGCATTTATGCGTATCGGCGCCGTGCGCTAGAGCGGTTCGTTTCGCTGCCACCGTCGCCGCTTGAGAAACGCGAGAAGCTTGAGCAGTTGCGCGCGCTTGAAGCGGGAATGACCATTGCCGTTCGCATCGTCGATGCCGTACCGCTGGGCGTCGATACGCCCGAAGATCTTGCGCGCGCGCGCCAATTCCTCGATCCCAAAAGGACTAAGTCCGTTTCATGAGCCCGAAATCGAACACGATCGCCTTTCAGGGCGAGGCCGGCGCGAACTCGCATTTGGCGTGCCGCGAGGTTTTTCCGGCGATGACGGCGCTGCCGTGCCAGACGTTCGAGGATGTTTTTGCCGCGGTGAAGGAAGACCGCGCGCGGTTGGCGATGATTCCGATCGAGAATTCCCTGCACGGGCGCATCACCGACATCCATCATTTGCTGCCGGAATCCGGCAACTACATCGTGGGCGAGCATTTCTTGCGCGTGCATCATCAGTTGATGGCGATCAAGGGCGCAAAGCTCGAGGGCATTAAATCGGTGATGAGCCAGCCGCCGGCCTTGGGACAGTGCCGCAACATCATCCGCGACCTTGGTTTGCAAGCGATCGTGGGGGCGGACACCGCGGGTTCGGCGCGCCGGGTGGCAGAAATGAAGGATCCGAGTATCGCGGCGCTGGCGTCGACACTGGCGGCAGACATTTACGGTTTGGAAATCCTCAAGGCGAATGTCGAAGACGCCGAGCACAACACAACGCGCTTTCTGGTCATGGCGAACGAACCCGACGACGCGGAATTCGATTCGGGGCCGGTGGTGACGACATTCGTGTTCCGCGTTCGCAACGTTCCGGCCGCGCTCTACAAGGCCATGGGCGGTTTTGCGACGAACGGCGTCAATATGACGAAACTCGAGTCGTATCAGTTGGGCGGTTCGTTCAACGCGACGCAGTTTTATGCCGATATCGAAGGACATCCGGAAGAGCGCAATGTCCGGTTGGCGTTGGAAGAGCTCCAGTTCTTCACGTCGCATATGCGCATTTTGGGCGTGTACCCGGCGCATGCCTATCGCAAGGTCATCGCC
>JAIOQG010000158.1 GCA_021413465.1 Alphaproteobacteria bacterium
ATATTCGAGCCCCTCCGCGGTGGAAAAGCCCGCAAGCTGCGTGGCTTCGAAGTAGGCCGAGGCTTTATCGGCGCGTTTGATCAGCGCTGTGATGTCTTCCGGCAAGAGCGCGGGCAAGCCGAAACGAACGTGAATGGCGGCAAGCAGTTTGTTTTCGAGCGATTTGTAGTCGAGCCCAACCGCGGCTTTAAACGGGCTGATCAGATCGCCGACAACATATTCCGGCGCGTCGTGCAACAGAGCCGCCAAGCGCCAACGCTGCGCGATGCCCGGCTTCAGTTGGGCCACGATTTCTTCGACCAACATAGAGTGCTGAGCCACCGAATAGGCATGATCGCCGTAGGTTTGGCCGTTCCAGCGCGCCACGCGCGCCAAGCCGTGAGCGATATCCTCGATCTCAATGTCGAAGGGCGAGGGATCGAGGAGATCCAGCCTTCGGCCCGACAACATGCGTTGCCAGGCACGGGGTTGGATTGCTTTTTGGGGTTTGGCCATGGCAGCGAACTCTGATCCCTATTTACGCGGTTTGTTGAGCGTCAATGCTTGATTCAAGTCAAGGCGGACGATGCGATCGGGGCGTAGATTTGTACAACCGAAGAGGAGAGGTCCATGGCTTACCGCAAAATATTGGTTCCGCTGTTGGGGGGGGCGCGCGATGCGCGTGTGCTCAAAGCCGCCTTCGAGGTGGCAAAGGCCTTCGGAAGCCATGTCGCAGGTGTTTATATCAGACCCGATCCGAGCGAAGTATTGCCATATTTGGGCGAGGGCATTTCGGCTGGCGTCATTCAAGAGATCATGGATGCCTCGCGCGAGGCGGCCAAGCACGCGGCGGCGGCGGCGCGGGCTGCACTCGATCTGGAAGCCAAGGCCGCCGGGGTCAGCGTTCAGCAGCCGGCGGCTGCGGGCATCGGGGCGTCGTTTCACGTTCGCGAAGGGAACGCCGAGGACATCGTCGCGGAAGAAGCGCGCCTCTCGGATTTGATCGTATTCGACGTGCCTGTCGATTCGAAAGACGTGGCGTTGCGCGCGACGCTGGAGGCGGCGCTGCTGAACGGGCGCAAGCCGTTGTTGTTGGTGCCGCACAAAGCTGCGACCGTGATCGGCGCCAAAGCGGGGATCGGATGGGACGGCGGCGCCGCGGCGGCACATGCGGTATCGGCGGCTATTCCTTTGCTTGCTCGCGCCGAAGCGATTGAGATTCTCAATGTCACAACCGGGCCGATCGACACGATGCAAATGGACCGGCTGCGCGATTATCTGCGCTTGCATGGATTGAGCGCGATCGAGCACGGCATCAACCCCGGGGCTCAGAATACGGCGGCGGCGTTGATCGACGGGGCGAGCCGTGCCGGCGTTGGTCTGCTTGTCATCGGCGGTTACGGCCACAGCCGTTTGCGCGAACTCGTGCTTGGTGGCGTGACGCGGCATGTGTTTGCGAATGTCAGCATGCCCATATTGATGGCACATTGAGGAGGACGGCATGACGCTTTATCATGTGCGGCTTGAGCTTGCGCGTTCGAAAGACTTTCCGGAGGGAAGTGCGGCGCACGGCTATGAATTTGTGGCGCCGCTCGATGCGAACGGCCATTTGAATGCCGAGGGCTGGAAGAAGGACAAGGCGGCGTGTGTCGTGCGCGGCTTTGGCAAAGACAAGCCCGACGAACACGGCCGACTGATCCATGTCGGCCAAGGCTGGCATTTCGACTATGACACCAAGGCGCGCGACGACGACGAGCCCCTGTTCAAGCTCGACCGGCACCACATCAAGCAAGGCGAGTATCTGTCGGTCAAGGAACACGATGGTGTGTTGCGGACGTTTCGCATCGTCAGCGTACGGGCGGTTTAGGTCCAGCACGGCCGGCTGTCGCAGACGCAGCGTGCTGTAATCGTTTGCATGAATTTTTTGCAACTTCGCGGCGTGCAATTGCCCGTCACCCTGCATAGGGATTGGGCTTGCACCCGTGCGGTGCGCGCGCGACTCTTCGCCGATGCAGAACATCGCGATTCTATCGAAACTGCGCGGGCTGTGGCGGTCTGGCGCGCGCAACACCGACAATCCCGCGTCGTCATTTGGCGGCGCGGCATTGATTCCGTTTGCGCGTGCGCGCTGCGAGCGTCCGGTTGCGTTGGCGTTGCAAGGCGGCGGTGCGCACGGCGCGTTTACTTGGGGCGTGCTCGACCGGCTGCTTGAAGAACCGAGCTGGCGCATCGAAGCGCTGAGCGGGGCGAGTGCCGGCGCGATCAACGCCGTTGTGCTCGCGTCGGGCTATACGCTGGGCGGAGCCGAAAAGGCGCGCGCACAGCTTCAAGATTTTTGGCGGACGTTGGCCATGGTGGCGCGGTTGAGCCCGCTGAGGCCGACCGCGCTTGAAGCGGTCGCCTTTGGGCCGCACGTGGAATTGTCGCTGTCGTTCATGATGCGCGACATGATTTCGCGCGTGGTTTCGCCCTATCAGTTTAATCCGCTCGATCTCAATCCACTGCGCGAGATTTTGAACAAATTTGTCGATTTCGACGCGTTGCGGCGTGCGAATTCGATCCGACTGTTCATTGCCGCGACCAACGCGGAATCGGGCGCGGCGCGTATTTTCACGAACGAGGAGTTGTCGCCGGACGTCTTGCTGGCGTCGGCCTGTTTGCCGAGCGTGAGCCAGGCGGTGAAGATCGATGACGCATATTATTGGGATGGCGGGTACTCTTCGAATCCGCCGCTGCTGCCGTTGATCGAAGGGTGTGCGGCGCGCGATGTCGTGGTCGTACGTCTTAATCCCAGCGGCGAGCACGGCATGCCCGTTACGGCGCCAAAAATTCAAACGCGCCTCAATCGCATTGTGTTCGACGCACCGTTGAAGCGGGAACTCGATGAACTCGAGCGGCTACGCCGCATGGCGGCGGAGAACAGCGCTCACCGCAGCGGATTCGGCCGCCGCGTAACCGACGTTCGTGTGCACATGATCAGTGAAGACACGCTGATGCACGATGTCGGCGGTGCGAGCCAGATGCACCCTGACGAGAAACTGATCGAGATGTTGCATCGGGAAGGGCGCGCGTCGTGCGAACGCTGGCTGTCGGGCGCCACGGACGCGCCGGTGCTGGGTGCGAGCGGGACTGTGCGAAACGTCGCGCCGAAGAGTATGCGTCAGCGGATGGTGCAAGCGTTTTTGTGAGCGTGCTTACCTATACGACGCCACGTTTCTCAAGGGCTAGCGACCGCGCGTTGTCCGGTGCGTTGTTGCCAGCGGCGCTCGAACCATTCGTCGAGGTGGAAGAGTTGCTCGAGTTTTGCGCGCCTCTCTTCATCGGCATCCGCCAGTTTTAGAACGCATTCGCGGTCGACGGCTTCAACGTCGGACGTCAGAACACTATCCGGACGTGAGAAGATGAATTTCGCATTGGCCTTGCGCAGATTTTCGTCGACCCTCAGCGCATCGTCGAGGTGTAAATTCAGCGTGGATAGTGACACCAAGTTCCTTTCCATGCCGCCCGGCAACACGATCGTGAAGCCGATCCTGGTGTCATCGTTCTCGTAGATTTCGCACTGGAGGCGCACGGTTAGGACGGCGGCGTAGGGGACGGTCGTTCGCTTCATCGACCAAAATTCTCCGGTTTCGATGCCGTGATCGGTGTACAGCGTGTCGCGGGCGCGCTCGTGGGGCCACCACCACGAAACGCCGGACCAGAGCGCTAAGATCAAGCCCAGTGTCAGGATTGAAGTCGCCAGACCAAAACTACGCAACGTATCGGCGGCACTGGGAGCTGCGTCCGGTATCAATCGCCGTTCGCGCACATGTTTGACGAGTTCCGCTTCAAGCTCGCCCGCTTTGCCGTTTGTTTTCAATTTGGCAGCGCCGCCGGCTTCCGCCGCCCGGCGCGACAGCAGTTGCCAGACGGCGCCAGGCAAACCGAGTAGTGTGAGCAATAATAGAGGTATTGCGGCGCTAAGTTCGCGTGATTCAGTCAGGTACAATTGCCATTGCGCACCGGCCGGCGCGTATATCGAAGCAAGCATGTGTTCGCCGTTTAGCAACAGCACAAGGCCCAAGCCGACCAAAATAAGCGTCGACCACAACGAAAGACCGGACACTCTTTTCGCCAGTTCGATGAGATCATGTCGCGCCACATGCTCTTGGATTTGCGATGCGTAGTCGTTCACGAACGCAATTTCGGCAATGGTCAGATCGCGCTCTTTGTCCGGCAATTTCCGACGGCGCAGCCGGTTGCGGAGTGCAGGCGCGATGGCGGCAATCACGATGAATCCAATGATTGCAGCCTGAAGCAGTAGAAAAATCGGCAACAGCCTGGAGAAAATGACACCTGCGGCATATCCAAGGTCTATCGGACGGTCGCGAATGAGAAGCGCGTCGAGAAGCACATAGGCGTAGAGTGCGCAAAGTAGAAGGAAAACACCCGCGCCGCGCGTCAAAACAAGGATCGCCGGTTGCCAGAGGTGCGGTCCGAATTCGAAGCGCGTCGCTTTGCCGGTGTCTGGTGTGACAGGCGGGAGATTCGCTTCTTCGGTGACTCTCGCTTTTGCGATTGCCGCGAACTCCAGACTCAAAAGCGTCAATGCGCCGGGAACGGCAAGCAACGCGATTGCGCCGACGATGGGTTCGAACATCAATGCCCGCAACGAAAGTACGAGCAGGATTGCGCCGCTGGAGAATCGTCCCAAGGTGCCGAAAACGGTGAATACGAGTTGCGCCACCACGCTGTCGCCCGGCGAAGTGAATCCAAATATTGCGGCATAGGCCAGCACCAATCCCGCATAGATCAAGAAGCCACCCGCGAAGGCGTAGCGTCCGCCTTCCAGATAGAATCCGAGATCAGGTGGCGCGGGGTCGAGCAGGTAAGCGCCGGCGACAATCAAGACCGCGCCGACGATCGCGTCGAGCGCGGCTACGGCGTGCAGCCAGCGCGGGACTTGTTGCGATTGCGCCAAGTCTTGTCCCCCTTGATCCCCGCTCGACCTTAGCTGTGTCTTGGTCGATCGCAAGTGCTTCAGCGCTTGCTTTTCGCGTGTGACGGGAACGTGCGTGTTTGCCGCGACACAGCTTTAGGGTAAATGCAATTTTGTTTTTGTGCCGTGCGGTTGTTGACGAACCGCTTCGTGTCGCCATGGTGTCCCGCATCGGCGACGGTTTTGGAGATGATTCGCATGTCTGCAGGAAAATTCGGACTCACAGTCGGCGCGTCGCTGATAGCGCTGTCGAGCATTGGCTTTCCGGGCGATGCTCAAGCTTGCGCCTGCTGCAGCGAAATCGGGCAACGGCTGGAGCAGAACGGCGCGATGGACGCTTATGAGCGCGGCGAGCTTGGCAATGTTCGTTTCGCCGCGGTGGCGCGCTTGTTTAGCGATCCCGGGTTTCCGGACAGCGTTGAAGGCGTCGCGTCGCCTTCCGATCAAGACTATCGGTTGGTCGTGCGGCGACAAGGGAACGGTATGGTTTTCGAACTCGCCGATGTCCAAGGCCGTGCCGGGCGCATTTCGTTTCCCTTGCCCAAGAAGCTGACACGGTTTGAAGTCGATCCGCGCGACGCTGCGGCGGAGCCTGGCGGCAATGGGCCTGTGCTCTACAAGGAATGGCGACTCGACGGGGTCGCGAA
>JAIOQG010000155.1 GCA_021413465.1 Alphaproteobacteria bacterium
TTTGCCGCATCTGCCCCGACCAAGTCCCGGATATCCCGGCCGCACCCGCAAAGGCAGGAGACGAGGCGACGATGGCGACAAAAGCGATTGAAGCGAACAAGCGCATGGGTGATTCCCCTGTGTGTTGAGCGCCGAGAATAAACGCGATCTGCATCGCGCAAAACCCCGCAATTTTAGCGGATTCCCGATCAGTCACGCACGTAGCGCCCGCAGCGCGCAGCGACTTGCAACGACACGTTGAACATGCGCATTCTTTGTGCAGGGGAACGAATATTGGGCCGTGCGGGAACGCTGCCAAGGTTTTGGGGGACGCTTTGACACCGGAGTCAGTGATCGCTGCCGTGCTCGCGTGGAGCTGGGCATTCGGATGGAATTGGGCGTGGGTCGCCATCGCCTTCCCCGCGCTTTACGTCGCCAATGGCATTATCCGCATGCGCCGCCAAATGAAGCAGCGCGAACGCGCGCTCAAACTGCGCCGCGATATGCTCGCCCGCGTCCAGGCCCGCCGCAAGTCGCGCGTCATCGCAATTGTTCACCGCGAAGAACCCACGCCAGGCGTGCCGTATTCGACGCGCGGCTTCATCCGCCAAGACGACGCTGAACAAGTACTTGCCGCCATCCGCGCCACGAACCCATCGCAGCCGCTCGACATCATCTTGCACACGCCCGGCGTCATCATCATGCACGCGCTGCAAATCGCGCGCGCCATCAAAGCGCACAAAGGCAAGAAGACCGTCTTCGTGCCTCATCTTGCCATGTCGGGCGGCACACTCATTGCCCTCGCCGCCGACGAAATCGTGATGAGCGACCACGCGGTCTTGGGTCCGATCGATCCGCAGGTCGGCGGCGCGCCTGCCGCGTCGTGGGTCAAGGTCGCACGCGACAAACCCATCGCGACCGTCGACGACGAAACGTTGCTGCTCGCCGACGTCAGCCAGAAAGTGCTCGACCAAATGCGCAAACAAGCCTGCGAACTCATGCAAGGCAACTACTCGCACGACGGCAGCTGCACGATCTCCGACCTCCTCGCCAGCGGCAAGTGGAGCCACGACTACCCCATCACCGTGCCCGAAGCGAAAGAACTCGGCCTCACCGTCTCGACCGAAATGCCCGCCGACATCATCGAACTGACCGCCCTCTTCGCCGCCACAAACATACGCCCGCCCAGCGTCTTCTTCACCGCCGGCCGCGTGTAACGACGCTTCCCCACCGGCACACTGCCCGCCCAAATCCCCCTCAATGCAGGGCGACGATCACATCGCGTACTAAGGCACCCACGCCTTCCGGATCGCCGCCCGGCGCGTGGGATGACCCGAAGCGCACCACGACGAGATGCTCCGACGGCACGATGACGATGTACTGACCCAAATAACCCCGCGCGAAATACGCTTCGCCGGGCGCGCCGGGCAGCCCCCATGGCCGCCCCCACGGATTGAGCGTGCTGGCCGAATTGAGCCAGAACCCCGCGCCATAACCGGTATCGAGCGTCGGCTTACGCGAATAGGCGACCCACCCCTCCGGCAAGATGCGCTTTCCGCCCACGACGCCGTCATTCAGATAGAGCAGCCCGAACTTCGCCCACTCTCGCGCTGTCGCCAGCATCGCATTCGAACCCGCCGGCGTCCCCGCCGCGTCGAACTCCATAAATGCATGTCGCATGCCAAGCGGCGCAAACAATTCGCGCCGAACGAATGCTGCAACGGCCCGCTCGTCACCCGTGATCGCCTCCCGAACCAGCCGAGACAACAGTGCGTAACCCAGATTGCTATAGGCCCATCGTGTCCCCGGCCGCGCCGTCAGCGGCGTCGATGCGGCGAACTTCGCGGTGTCGGCCTCGACGAACCACATGCGCTGCGCCAACCCCGGCCCCATCCCCTCGTCAAGCGGCAGCCCCGACGCCATACGCAATAGTTGGTCGACCGTCGCCTTGTCGCCGGCATCGCCATCGGCCTGCCAGCCGGCAAGCGGTGCCGGTCCGGCAATCGAAATCTTCCCCTGGCGCGCTAATATGCCCACCAGCGCGTTGATGACGGACTTCGCAACCGAATGGCTCAGCAACGGCGTATCGACGCCGTAACCCGGCGCGTAGCGCTCGCCGATCACATGTCCGTCATGCACGACGACGACGGCCTGCGTCCACCGCCGCGGCCCCGAGGCCGGTTCCACGAAGGCGCTGTCGATCGCGGCCCTCACACCCGGATTGATCGCCGCAACCATCTCGGGTCCGGCAATCTCGGGCAACAGCGAAGGCGCCTCCGCCGCAGCCTCAACCCTCACGGCTTGAAGCGGCGCATCGCCGTCATGCCGCAACACGCAACCAAAACCGTCGCGAAACACCGACCGGCTCGCAAACGCACCGAACACCGTCGTGCGCACTTCTTGGCGCGAACGATCGACGTCGAAGTGCAACGCCCAGTCGATCAACCCGATACCGGGCTCGGGCCGAATGTCTTGCGCGTAAACTTCGTGCGGGCTGATCCCGGACGCAAACGTCTTCGTGCACACGTTTTGACTGACCGACCCGCTGGCGATTTGAATCAGCAATCCCGGCCGCACAAACAAAAATATCCCAACGATCAGCATCGCCAACACGCCGGTAACTATGAAACCGAGTCTCATCCCTTCGCTCCCGCCCAAAACCCTAGCCAAAACGTGGCTCCGCCGTTATACGAGCAAAGCTCACATTCTGTTACTCGGATTGGAAAGCCGCACACGCCCCATGGCAAGCAAACGCCAAGCGCTTGATTCAAAACGCCGAACGCCGCTGCAAGCGCGCGCGCTCGACACCGTGGAAACGATCTTCGAGGCGACGGCTCGGATTCTGCAGACCGACGGCCGCGCCGGTCTGAACACCAACCGCGTCGCGGAATTGGCCGGCATTAGCGTCGGCACGCTCTACGACTATTTCCCCAATAAGGACGCAATCATCCTCGCCATGGCGCGCCGCGAGACCGAGGCCGTGCGCGCCTCCGTCGCCAAGGCGTTGACCGAAGACCTGCGGCAGACAAATGAATCACCCGTGCGCCTTGCCATCCGCGCGCTCATCAAGGGCTACGGCCGCCGCAACAAGGCGCGTCGCATACTGATGGAAACGCTGATCGCCACCGGCCACAGCGACGAAATCGCAAAGCC
>JAIOQG010000159.1 GCA_021413465.1 Alphaproteobacteria bacterium
CGCAGAGCGAGCGGGCGTTTTCACGCTTCATGGCGGCGGGTCTGCTCGACAAGGGGCCGGTGGCGTTGCGCGAGCGCGAGATTATGATCGACCGCGTTTGCGCGCGCTGCGGATCGGAATACGAGTGGGGCGTGCACATCGCCTTCTTCGCGGAGGCTGCCGGCCTGACGAAGGCGCAAGTGGCGGGAACGGTTGCGCTTGAGATCGATGCGGCACTGTGGAGTGCGCGGGAGCAGTTGATCCTGCGGCTTGCCGACGAGCTGCACGAGACGGCGACGATCGGCGACGGCTTGTGGGCGGAACTGACGGCGGCGTTTTCGAACGAGCAGATTCTCGAATTTATTCTGCTGGCCGGGTTTTATCGCACCGTTGCCTATCTCACGAACGGTCTGAGGCTGCCGCTTGAGAGCTTTGGCGTGCGCTTTGGGTCAGAGCGCGGATAGATGCGGCAAGGCAATCAATACGCCCATGCAAAGTTCGATCACGACCGAGGTGACGTTGAACCGCGTCGTGGCGCCGTCGAAAACGGTCGAGGCGAGGCGGCAAATGCCGGCAAGCGTCCAGGCGGCGGCGAGGGCTAGAAAGGCGTGCGGCTCGCCGCTGAGCAGGGGATAGAGCGAGACGCCGATAAAGACGCCGCCATAGGTGGCGCGAACTTCGGAAATCGAATGGCTAAGGCCGGGGACGGTTTGAAGACCGATGAGGTCGAGGGCGCCTTTCGGGGACACCAAGCCATAGAGCCCGAGGCCCAGGCTGAAGAACGCCGCGGCGTAGGATGTTATGGTGAACAATTGCCAGGTCATGGCTTGTTGTAATGAAGAAGGGCCGGGGTGTGAACCGCCGGCCCTTCGAAATTCCCCGCTGGTCTCGCGCTCAACTAAAGCAGGCCAATCACAATGGCTCCCAGAAACGCGAACACGACCCCTGTCGTTATCAGACTTAGCTGCTCCGTCATGAGCGCCTCCTTTGTCTTGTCAGGGCTGGGGTATTATGGCGCAGAATGTCGCAGGTCCCAAGTCAATTCGATGCGGCAGCGCAGCATTTAGATGAGGTTGTGTTGATAACTTATTGTATTACCAAGGAATTTCAGATCCGTCATAGTTAACGTAACGGCCGCTATCGGCGGGCTTTAGGCCTGTGATGACCGTACGAATTGACGCGATAGCCTGCTCGGGCGTGAGGGAGGCGTTGGCGCCGCCCATGTCGGTTTGGACCCAGCCGGGGTGGATCGGGACGACGATCAAACCGTCCCCTTTAAGCGCCAAAGCGAGGCCGCGCATAACGTTGTTCAAGGCGGCTTTCGACGAGCGATAGATCAAAGCATGGCCGTCGTGGCGGGCGGTCGAGCCCATGCCGCTGGTGATGGCAATCGCTTTCTTGCCCTGACCTTCGACCAGGTTGGGGCGGAAGGCCTGGAGGACGCGGACGGGGCCTAAGGTGTTGATGTTGAGTGTCTGGGTCCAAGCGGCGAAGTCGAGGTCGCCGGCGCTTTGATGGTCGCCGCCATAGACGCCGGCATTGTTGAGCAAAATATCGAGCGGCAGAGCGCCGATTTCGTCCTTGAGGTGGGACACCGAGGCGTCCGACGCGACGTCGAGCGGGTGGACCGTGATGCGGCCCGCGGAGGCGGCGGCGAGGTCGAGGAGTTTTTGCGCCTGGCCCGGTACCCTGGCGCAGGCCAGCACGCGCGCGCCGTCTTTGGCGTATTGGCGGACGAATTCGAGTCCAAGACCGCGATTGGCCCCGGTGATGAGAACGGTCGTCACAAGGCGCACTCCCTTAAGGCGGCTTAGGTCAGTAGTGCAGCTTCATCGGCAAGCGCTGTTCGCGGGCGAAACGGCACAGCTCGTAAAACGTTGCGAAGCCGAATTGGGCTTGGGTGTCGAAGGAGTCGGTTTCGGTTGGCGCTTGCGTGCGCCAGCGGGCGATTTCTTCCGGTGCGGCGCCCCAGTTCACTTCGTTGAGATATTCAAGGCCGCGCCAGAGCAATTCGATCGAACCGGCTTTGAGCGGTGAGCCGGAGGGATCTTTCATGCCGATGCCGAAAGGAAAATCGACCGGGAACCAGATACCGCAATTGACGATTTCCCACAGCGCGTCTTTCTTTTCCGCCTTCATCGCAGCCTCAATCGCCGGGTCGCCGTCCCAGGATTTCATGGCCATCACGGGGCGCGGCAGATGGGCGTTGTTCGTATAGGCCGTCAAAAGTACGAGGCCGCCATAGCCGCTAAGACCGAGTTCGCCGACTTGATAGGGCGCTAACATGCCTTCCTGCCAGGAAAGCGGTTCTTTCAGATGTTCCTTGAGCTTGAGCGATGCCTCTTCGAGCCAGCCGGCGATGATGCCTTGGAGTTCGACGGGATCGGTCACAGCGCTTTTGCTTTGCTGGGGGCCGAATGGCGAGCGCACGCCTTGGCGCGTGGCCGCGTTTTGCCATTGCTCGGAGTAATAGCGCGTCAGAGTTCCAACGAAGAGGTCGACATACATTCTTTTTCTTAGCCTTCAGGTTCGCAAGCTATGCCGTAGCCGCCGCCGCCCGGGGTTTCAATCACAAAAACGTCTCCGACCTCGACCTTGACCGACGCGCTGCCGGACAAGTCTTCGCTGCGGCCGTTGGCGCGCCTGAGGGCGTTGCGGCCAAGTTTGGCATTGCCGCCACCGCAAATGCCGAACGGCGCCACTCTGCGCCGGGTCGAAAGGATGCCGGCGTCCATCGCTTCGCGGAATTCGATCTCGCGGACGCAGCCTTCGCCGCCCTTGTGCAGGCCTTGGCCGCCGGAGCCCGAACGAATTTCGAAGCGGCGGAGTAAAACGGGATAGCGGTGTTCGAGAATTTCGGGATCGGTGAGCCTTGAGTTCGTCATGTGGGTGTGGACGGCGCTGGCGCCGTCGAAGTCGGGTCCGGCGCCCGCGCCGCCGCAAATCGTTTCGTAATATTGGTGGCGGGCGTTGCCGAAGGTGAAGTTGTTCATGGTGCCTTGGCAGGCGGCCATGACGCGCAGCGCCCCGAACAACGTGTCGGTCACGGCTTGGCTGGTCTCGACGTTGCCGGCGACGACGGCTGCGGGATAGCTCGGGTTCAGAAGCGATTTCTCCGGCACGATAATCGTCAACGGTCTGAGGCAGCCGGCGTTGAGCGGAATGTCGCTGTCGATCAGGCAGCGGAAGACGTAAAGCACGGCCGCGGTCGTGACGGAGCGCGGGGCGTTGAAGTTCGTCGGACGCTGCGGGCTTGTGCCGGTGAAGTCGACGATGGCGGAGCGTGCCTTGCGATCGACCGTAATGCGCACGCGGATTGTGGCGCCGTCATCCATCTCGTGCACGAAGGCGCCGTCGTCGAGCGCACCGACGACGCGGCGGACCTGTTCTTCGGCGTTGTCTTGCACATGCTCCATGTAAGCGAGAACGACGGCGCGGCCCATTTGCCGGCACAGTTTGAGAAGCTCTTCGGCGCCCTTCATGCACGAGGCGATCTGGGCTTTGAGGTCGGCGATGTTTTGCTTCGGGTTGCGGGCCGGATAGGCGCCGGAGGCGAGGATGGAGAGCACGCCCTCTTCGTCGACGCGGGCGCCGTGCATGATGCGGTCGCCATTGAAGAGAACGCCTTCTTGGTCCACCGATGTCGAGTTGGGCGGCATGGAACCTGGCGAAATGCCGCCGATGTCGGCGTGATGACCGCGAGCGGCGACGAAGAATGCGGGCTTGGCTTCGCCGGACTCGAAGACCGGCATGACGACCGTAATGTCGGGCAGATGCGTGCCGCCGGCGTAGGGGGCGTTGAGCGCGAAAGCGTCGCCGGGCCGCATCGTGGCTGCATGTTGGTCGAGTATTGCGCGCACGCTTTCGCCCATCGACCCCAGATGCACCGGCATGTGAGGCGCGTTGGCGATCAAATTACCGGCGGCGTCGAAGATGGCGCAGGAAAAGTCGAGGCGTTCCTTGATGTTCACCGACGACGCGGTCTTTTCGAGGGTCACGCCCATTTGTTCGGCGATCGACATGAAGAGCGCATTGAAGATTTCGATGCGCACGGGATCGGCTGCGGTTGAGGCTTTGACGGCGCTTTGGGCGGGGGCTTCGCGCGTCAGCACCAAATTGCCGTCGTCGCGATAGAGGGCCTGCCAGTGCGGGTCGATGACGATCGTCGAGTTCGGTTCGATGATGAGCGCGGGGCCTACGATGCGGTCGCCGGGGTCGAGCGTGTCGCGCAGGTAAATGGGCGCGCGGTGGCTGCGGCCGTCGACGAACAGCGACGTGTGGGCGCGCGGCTCGCACGGTTTGCCGTTTCGCTTCGACGTTACGCGCGGCAGGGCGGGCGGGGTCATTTGCGCGACGGCATCGGCGGCGATGGCTTCAACGATGAGCTGGCGGCCTTGATCCCAAAAGCCAAAGCGCGTGCGGTGGATGCGCGCGAACTCGGTCTCGATGTCGGCAAGCGGCGCGAAGGAGACCGTCAATGCGGTGTCGGTTCCTTGATAGCGCAGATGCAGCGTGGGTCTAATGGTGATCGTGTCACGCGCAATGCCCTGCGCTTCGACTTCGGCGATTGCCGCGCGCGCGAGTTCAGCGATCGATTTTTCAAGCACCGGCATCGCCGCCGCGTCGAGCGGACGTTCGATCGCTTGTTCGCGCCGGCTTTGCGTTTGGGCGCAGCCCATGCCGAAGGCGGACAGCACGCCGGCCAGCGGGTGAATCAGGATTGTGCGCATGCCGAGCGCGTCGGCGACGCGGCAGGCGAGTTGGGCTCCCGCACCGCCGAAACATTGCAGTGCGTAGTCCATCACGTCGGCGCCTTGGGCGATGGAAATGCGCTTGATCGCTTCGCTCATGTTGGCGACGGCGATGTTCAAGAAACCGTCGGCGGCTTCTTGCGGGGAGGTTGCGAGATCGCGCGCAAGGGTTGCGAATTCTTCCGCGACGATGGCGGGATCAATTTTTTGATCGGCATTCGGGCCAAAGACGGACGGGAAGAAGTCGGCATGGATGCGGCCCGTCATGACGTTGGCGTCGGTGACGGTGAGCGGGCCGCCGCGGCGATAGCAGGCGGGGCCTGGGTTGGCGCCGGCGCTGTCGGGGCCGACGCGCATGCGGGCGTTTTCGTAGAACAGGATCGAACCGCCGCCGGCCGCCACGGTGTGAACGGCCAGCATCGGTGCGCGCAAACGGATGCCGTTGAACTCGCTTTCGAAGACACGCTCATAAATGCCGTCGAAGCGCGACACGTCGGTCGAGGTGCCGCCCATGTCGAAGCCGATGACTTTCGCGAAGCCCGCCGCCTTTGCGGTCTCGGCCATACCGATGACGCCGCCGGCGGGGCCCGAGAGGATGGCATCCTTGCCGGAGAAGTAATTCGCTTCGGCCAGGCCGCCGCTTGAGCGCATGAAGCGCAGACGTCCGTCGCGCGCGGCGGCGCCTAAGGGTCCTGCCACTTTGTCGACGTAACGGCGCAGCACGGGCGAGAGATAGGCGTCGGCGACTGTCGTGTGGCCGCGGCTGACGTATTTCATCAGCGGGCTGACGTCGTGGCTTGCCGAGACTTGCTTGAAGCCGATGCGCCGCGCGAGTTCGGCGATGCGCCGTTCGTGGTCGGTGTAGCGGTAGCCATGCATGAAGAGGACGGCGCAGGCCTCATAGCCGTCCGCGAAGGCCGCGCGCAGATCGCGCTCCGCCGCTTTTTCGTCGAGCGGGATGAGGATTGTGCCTTCGTCGGTGACGCGTTCCTCGACCTCGATCACACGGTCGTAGAGCGGGG
>JAIOQG010000160.1 GCA_021413465.1 Alphaproteobacteria bacterium
GGCAAGCGCCTTCTCGGCCAAGGGCTTCACGTTCAAATACCACTGCTCGGTCAGCATCGGTTCGAGCACGACGGTCTTCGTCTTCTCGTCGTGCGGCACGGCGTGCTGAACCGGCTCGACCTTTTCGATCAGGCCCAGCGCATCAAGATCGGCGACCACGCGCTTGCGCGCATCGAAGCGGTCGAGCCCGCGATAGGCCGCCGGCGCCTTGTCGTTGATCTTGCCGTCGAGCGTCAGAATGTTCATCGCTTCGAGCTTGTGCCGCCGCCCGACTTCGTAGTCGTTGAAATCGTGGCCCGGCGTGATCTTCACCGCGCCCGAACCCTTCTCGGGGTTCGCATACTCGTCGGCAACGATCGGGATCAAACGATCGCTCAAAGGCAGGCGCACCTTCTTGCCAACCAGCGCGCGATAGCGCTCGTCGTCCGGATGCACGGCAACCGCCGTATCGCCCAGCATCGTCTCAGGCCGCGTCGTCGCCACAACGATGAATTGCTCGGCATCGTCGGCCAGCGGATATTTGATATGCCAGAGATTGCCCTTGATCTCGATGTTCTCGACCTCGAGGTCCGACACCGCGGTCTGCAAACGCGGATCCCAATTCACGAGCCGCGTGTCCTTGTACATCAGCCCTTGCGCGTAGAGTTCGACGAAGACCTTGAGCACCGCGCGGCTCATCTGATCGCTCTCGGTCTTGCCCATCGTGAAGCGGTCGCGCGACCAATCGCACGACGCGCCCAACCGCTTCAGCTGGCGCAAAATCGTGCCGCCGGATTCGTCTTTCCACTCCCACACGCGCTTCAGAAACTCTTCGCGGCCCAGTTTCTGACGCGAGGTCTGACGCTCCGCCAGCTGACGCTCGACGACAAGCTGCGTCGCGATGCCGGCATGATCCATGCCCGGCTGCCACAGCACGTCGCGCCCGCGCATGCGCTCGAAGCGCGCGAGAATATCCTGCAGCGTGTTGTTCAGCGCATGCCCGATGTGGAGCGAACCCGTGACGTTGGGCGGCGGGATAACGATCGTGAACGGTTTACCGTCGGGTTTGTTGCCAGCACGAAAAGCGCCGGACGCCTCCCACGCTTGGTAGAGGCGCTCTTCCACGTCTTTCGGGCTGTATCTGTTCTCAAGCATCGGTCTTTGGCCTTAAGTCGCAATACGTCATCGCGCGTTGCCCAGGTGGGCAACACGGGTCCTGTCGAGCCTTCGCTGGAAGGTTTAGCGGCGACGGCCGCTGTTGCGTGCAGCGCGCTCGACTTCTTGCTGTACGACGCGCTCTACGATTTCGGGCAAGTGTTCGTCGAGCCATGCCGCGAGCATGGGCTTCATCATCTGAGCGACGATGTCTTCAAGCGTCGTGCCCCCGCCGCCGACGCTCACATCGCGCTCGCGTGTCAGCATGCCGAAGGCGTTGCTGATGGCCGATGTGGCCTGCGACGACAAAACGCCGTCGCGATCGTCTTTTTCGACCATGTCCAAGTCCGATTGATTACGCATGGGTCTGGGCTCCGGTGCGGCAGCGCGGCGCGACACGCGAGGTTCCGGCGCTGGTTCACGATAGGGTTCGGGTTCGGGACGTTGCGGCGGTGGCGGCGGCGCGGCACGGCGGCGTGGCGGCTCCGGCAGCGGTTCCGGCGCATTGCCGACTGACCCGTCATCGTGCACGACGTTGGTCAGTTCGAGCACGTCCCCGTCGCGCGACGGCGCAGCTGCGCCGCCGGTCGCTGCGCCAGCTTTTCCCGGTTCTGCATCCTCGGAAATAATCCGCCGTATGGAAGCGAGAATTTCCTCCATCGTCGGCTCTTGCTGTGCCGAGGGCGTGGGCATGGATGTCAACCTCGTTGGGCTTCGCGCGACCTCAGCCCGAACCTAAGCCAAGGGCGCGCCAAATGCCAGTAGCCCCGAAGGAACCTCCAGGCTGTCCTTTAATACGGTGAATTTCCTAAGAAAGCCTAGTTTCCGAAAGTCGCCGCACCCAAAGGACGCCAGGTCTGCATGTCGTAGTTATCGACCGGGTCATAAAGCTGCACGGGGAGCTGCAACTCCTTCGCGGTCAGTTTGCCCGAGGCCGACAGAAGCGCATAGCCGGCTACAACTTCGTCGCGTTCGCTGCGCACCAGCGCAACCCGCGCATTCAAAAGCTCCTGCTGTTGGTTCAAAACGTCGAGCGTGGTGCGCGACCCAACCTCAAGCTCTTGTTGCACGCCCTCGAACGCGATCTCGGCCGCCTTCACTTGATTGCGGTTCGCTTCCGATGAGGCCTTGGCCGCCCGATAGCTTTCCCAGGCGTTTGAAACGGATTCGTCGGTGGCACGCCGTGCGTCCTCGGCATCGAGGCGTGCTTTGTTGTTGAATTCCTTCGCTTGCCGGATGCTCGCCCACTCTGCGCCGCCTTGATAGATCGGCATGGAGGCCGTCGCGGTCACGCGTGTATCGTCGCCGATGCTCTCTCGGCCGCGCTCCTGCCCGCTGCGTCCGTAACTCGCCTGCACACTGACCGTAGGCAGCATCGCGCCAACTGCTAGGTCGATGGCATAACGCGACGCAGCCTCGGCCTCGCGCGCACCAACGATGCGCGGGTTCAATGCGTTCGCCAGCTCACGTGCCTCCGCTTCCGATGCCGGAACGGGCGGAATCGTGGGTTTGGTCTCAAGCGTGCCGGCAGCCTCGCCGACAGCGCGCTCATAGGCCGAGCGGCTGGCCTTCAAACTTGCTTCTGCTGCCGTCTGACTGGATACGCCTGCCGACAAGCGCGCCTCTGCTTGCGCCACGTCGGTACGCGTTATCTCGCCAACTTCAAAACGCGCTTGCGCGGCTTCAAGCTGTTTCTTGAGCAATCCGATGTTTGCTTCGTTGAGCTTCAACACGGATTCGTCGCGCACCACATTCATGTAGGACGACACCGTATCCAGGAACACGCCCTGCTCCGCCGCATGCAACGACGCCCGGCCGGCACGCACGCGCGCATCCGCCTGTCGGCGCTGCGCCAAAATGCGGCCACCGGCAAACACCGTTTGCGATGCCACAATGTCGGCGTTCCAAGGTTCGGTCTTCGTCTCAAACCCAGTTGCCGGATCTGTTTTGGCTTCTGTTTGGATCTTGGAATAGTCCGCGCTCAGCGTAACCCTTGGCCGCCACAACGCGATCGCTTTCGAAACTTCTTCGTCCGTCGCGCGCAAATTGGCGCGCTCTGAAAGCAGCTGCGGGTTGGATTGATAGGCCTTCACCAACGCATCGGTCAGCGAATCAGCTGACGCTCCCGGCACGAAAAAAACACTGACAAGCAATGCCGCTCGGAGGCCACGCAGAACTGGTCTGCGGAAAACACCGATGTTTTCCCCACAACGCATACATACTCCTCCCCGCGAACCCGGACAGGTTAACAGCGGAACCGGTAAATTTCAGATTAAGATCTAGTATCAAACATCCGTTTGAACAACGGAAAGCCCTTAGAAAACAAAGCTTCGTGATCTCTCGAAGCCAGGAAGCCGGGGCACTGTTGCATCAAAAGCAACCCTACGGCTCAGTTCACCCCCCCTACGCACGCAGAAGTGGGCCTTTCCAACGGGTCCTTCGTGGACAATGACGACCATGCGGCCGCCTTCTTTAAGCTGCTGTATCCAAGTCTGAGGAATTTCGTCGACGGCGCCATTGACGAAAATCACGTCGTACGGCGCCTGCGCCGACGCTCCGGAGCGTAACGGCCCGACAACGCCGAAAACACGCCCAAGCTTTTCGCAAGATCGCAGCACCGGCGCCGCAAGCTTTGCCAATTCCTCGTCTTCCTCCAGCGCAACAACATCGCCCGACATCTGACAAAGCACAGCGGTCGAGTAACCCATTCCGCAGCCGACATCGAGGACGCGGTCGCTGCTTTGGATCTCAGCCAATTGCAGCAATTTGGCAAAGCTTCGCGGGTCCATCTGGAAGCGGCCCGGTCTCAGCTCGACACAAATTTCGGCATAGGCCAGCGCGCGCTTTTCGGCCGGAACGAAGCGCTCGCGCTCGAGTTTTCCCATGATGTCGGCGATACGCCTATCGGTAACGTCGTTCGTGCGAACCTGCCCCTCAACCATAAAGGCGCGGGCGATAGACATGTTTGACATCGAGGGATCCAGCCGGTTCAGTAGACTCGCAGCGCTTATATCGGCGCAACAACCTGCTGACAATTGGCTCGCACGCAAAGGTTTGTAGCGCTGAACTCCCTCTGCTATAGCACGCGCCCAGCGCATAGGTGAGGCCACGTGGCGGAGTGGTTACGCAGAGGTCTGCAAAACCTCGTACCCCGGTTCAATTCCGGGCGTGGCCTCCAGCGCTCTTTCTCTGACACATCACTCTGACCCGGTTCGAAAACCTCTTGAACCCAATCACGGTCGCAAGTTTCTCCGACGCCCTCGTAGCAGGCAACTACGTCCGCGTACCGGATGACTGGTTCATAGCCGTGGGCGACGTGGTGCAGTCGACGCCCGCGATCGCCGCCGGCCGCTACAAAGACGTAAACCTGGCTGGCGCAGCGACGATCGTCGGCATCCTCAACGCCTGCAACGGACAGGACTTGCCCTTTGCGTTCGGCGGCGACGGCGGCATCGTCCTCATCCCAAGTGCGTTTGAAGGCGCCGCGCGCACCGCACTCCAAGGCGTTCAGAAGATCGGCCGCAACGCGCTTTCACTCGACTTGCGCTGCGCCCTCGTACCGGTGGCCGCGGTCCGCGCCGAAGGGCGCGATGTGCGCGTGGCCTATCAATCGCTCGGCTCCGCACGAAAACTTGCGATGATTTCGGGCGGCGGCATCGACTGCGCGGAGGCCCTTGCCAAATCCGCCAGCGGCGCGCAATTCGTCGTCAGCGCCGACGAAGCCACGCTGGAAGCCGATCTCAACGGCCTTTCCTGTCGCTGGCAGCCCCTCATGTCGCGCAACGGCGTGATGCTGTCCGCCATCGTGCGCGCCAACGATCAGACATCACCGTTGCCCAGCATTTATCTCGCTCTCTACGATCAAATTCAGTCTGTTTTGACCCGCGACGCTTGCCCCGTCAGCCTGTCAAATTTGAAACCCAACTGGCCACCGCGTGGCGCCAAACTCGAACGCGCCTTCGGCCGCAGTCTGTTCGAAGTTTACGGCCAATCGCTTCTCGCCATCGTTTCCGAACGGACAGGCATGACGATCGGCGGCTTCAACGGTCGCGCTTACAACGCCGCACATCCCTCGCACTCCGACTACCGCAAGTTCGCCGACTCGCTGCGCATGGTGATCGACTGCAGCAAATACGAGGCTGATGGAATCGAAACGATTCTAAAGGCCGCCCGGGCGAAGAATCTGATCGAATTCGGATTGCATCGCGCCACATCGGCGCTGATGACGTGCTTCGTGAAAACAACGGACGACGGTGGACATGTCCATTTCATTGATGGGGCCGACGGCGGTTATGCGATGGCTTCACAAGAACTTAAGTCCCAAGGCTCTTCCAATGTGGGAGCAAGCGCCTGATGTGATCGTCTCAAAGAATACAAACCGCCGAATGGCGTTAACTCTTTATTAACCTTCCCAACGCATGGTGGCCCTGTCTTCCCATGAAGACACCCCACCATTACCCAACTTCGGGCCCGGTTCGCCGGGCCCTTTTTCTTTGTGGGGCTAGCTTTCTGGCCGCGCTTCACGGCGGGTGCGCCACCACCTGACCACCCGCACCTCGTTCACCCGGCGAAAGCGCCGAACGCGAGGCGAATCAACGGACAAAACTACCAATCCCGCGGGCAGCATCCACAGGCCGAGCACCGGCAAGAACCAAAGTGCGCTCCCGGCAATAAGCGATCCGCCAAGCGCCCGCCGCGCCAATTTCGAGCGCGGCAGCTTCACTTTGTAACTGCCAAACTTCACATGAGACATTGGACGCTCCCTTGGACGTTTGTGCTTTGCCTATTAACTTTGCTCTGATATAGGCACGCCCCTACCGTATAGGTAGAGAGCTTTTCACGTGTTCCTCGGTAGCTCAGTGGTAGAGCAACCGGCTGTTAACCGGTTGGTCGCAGGTTCGAATCCCGCCCGGGGAGCCATTTTCTTTTTGTTTGGCGTGATGCAACGCATCTCCCAACACCCATCCGGCCTGTTCCGACCTACGGCGGGATAATTGTTGCGCGACCTGTAGGGCCGCCCCATACCTCCTTGCAGGCCCAACCCTACGGACACAAGCCTCTCGGCATGGACATCGCAGCCTGGCTTAAGTCCCTCGGCCTCGAACGCTACGCGCAGGCTTTCGCCGACAATGAAATAGATGCGGCGGTTCTTCCGGGCCTAACGGGCGACGATCTGAAAGAAATGGGCGTCGCTGCGGTCGGCCATCGTCGAAAACTGCTCGACGCGATCACCGCCCTGCGCAACAGCGCCCCGATTGCGGCCGTGGTGGCCCCTACGCCCGCAGCAGGCGCCGAGCGCCGCCACCTCACCGTGATGTTCGTCGATCTCGTCGGCTCGACGCAAATGTCGACGACACTCGACCCCGAAGACATGCGCGCGGTCATCATCGCTTATCAAAACGCGGTTGCCGCCGAGATTTCGCGCGTTGACGGCAACGTCGCAAAGTACATGGGTGACGGCGTCCTTGCCTACTTCGGTTGGCCAAAAGCGCATGAAAACGAAAGCGAACGCGCCGTACGCGCGGGACTCGCCATCGCTACCGCGGTTGCGCGCCTAAAAGCGCCAACCGGACAAGCTCTATCCGCCCGTGTCGGCATAGCCACCGGCATGGTCGTCGTCGGCGATCTCATCGGCGAGGGCGCGGCGCAAGAACAGGCCGTCGTCGGCGACACGCCCAATCTCGCCGCCCGCATTCAGTCGATCGCGGCGCCCGGCCAGGTCGCCATCGCAGACGCCACGCAACGCCTGATCGCCGGCATGTTCGAAGTCGAGCCCTTGGGCGAACACGAACTCAAGGGTATTGCAGGTCGCACGAAAGCCTTTGCCGTCATGGCCGAGCGCGCGCTCGAAAGTCGCTTCGCCGCCCGCGTCGGTGCCGGCCTGTCGGCCCTCGTCGGCCGCGATCAAGAACTGGCGTTGCTCAGCCAGCGCTGGCGCCAAGCGAACAACGGCGAAGGTCAACTCGTGCTTCTGACCGGCGAAGCCGGTATGGGCAAATCCCGCCTGACCGAAGCCTTGGTCGATGTCGTGGCCGCCGAACCGCACCACCGCATCCGATTTCAGTGTTCGCCCTATCACACCGACAGCGCCCTGTTTCCGGCGATCCAATACCTGACCCACGCAGCCGGCATTGTATCGAACGATGGCCCGGGGCAGCGTTTGCAAAAGCTCGCCGACCTTCTTTCTCAGCACACGACTGCGCCGCAGGAAGACATCGCCCTCATCGCGTCCCTGTTGAGTATCAATGTTTCCGATCGCTTCGGCTCCTTGAACCTAAGCCCGCAACAACACCGCTTCCGCACTCTCCAAGCGATCGTCAATCATGTCGTCGCCCTATCGAAATCGAAGCCCGTACTCTTCCTGCTGGAGGACGCGCACTGGATCGACCCGACGACGCGCGATTTGATCGATCAAAGCATTGCCGATTTTGCGACGGCGCGCGTGCTTCTCCTCATCACCACCCGCCCGGGACCCGCACACAGTTTCGCCGGGCGCGCCGTGTTGACACAATTGGTTCTAAGCCGCCTCACGCG
The DNA here is from genome assembly GCA_021413465.1 of Alphaproteobacteria bacterium. Taxonomy (GTDB): domain Bacteria; phylum Pseudomonadota; class Alphaproteobacteria; order Micropepsales; family Micropepsaceae; genus SZUA-430. The sequence continues at coordinate 7,669 of JAIOQG010000160.1, forward strand.
CGACGACGTCGCCGGCATCGCACGCCGTGCCGGCGGCGGCAAGCAACTACCCGCCGCCCTAATCGACGAGATCGCAGCCAAATCCGACGGCGTGCCCCTCTACGTCGAAGAAATCGC
>JAIOQG010000144.1 GCA_021413465.1 Alphaproteobacteria bacterium
CTCATCGTCCCCGCACACGCGGCACACGGCGTGTTCCTGGAATTCGCGGAGGATTGAGCGGCACTAGAACTCCGCCGCCAACAAATCGAGCATCTTGCGCGCCGCCGCGCTGAGATAGCCGTCCTTGCGCGTGATCGCCACGACTGGATTGGCGGCAGTAAGATCGCCGACACCAATGACGGCCAAACTCTTGCGCGCCAACTCTTCCCGCAGGCTTCTCTCCGGCAAGAGCGCCAAACCGAAACCCGCCTCGATCAACCGCTTCTGCGCGGTCAAGCTGTCGACCGGCGTCCAATCGATCTCGCCGACGTCGCGAACCAGAAACTGCGCAAGAATATTGACAGCCGAGGCATCGCGCCAAGCATGGGCGTCGGGAAATGCAAACCAATGCTCGGCCCGCAAATCGCGCAGGCGTCGGACCTTCTTCCCGGCCAAGCCGTGCCCGCAGCAGCAAGCGACGACGAGTTTCTCCGGCTTCAACATCCTGCAGGACAGATCGGGCGACGGGTCGTCGAAATAGCGCAAACCGATCGTCGTCTCGCCGCGCCGCACGATGCCGCTGACCTCGGCACTCGTCGCCGTGCGCAGCGAGAGCTTGACCGCGGGATAGGATTTCACGAAGCGCTTGAGCACGTTCGTCAACTCGGCGCTCGCAAGCGTGCCCACGGCGGCCACTGAAAGCCGCCCAGCCGGATGCGGCCGGAGCGCGCGCACCGCGTCGCCCGCGTCTTGCAAGGCCGCCAACACGCGCTCGGCGTGCGGCATCAACTCTCGCCCGGCCTGACTCAACACCACACCGCCCGCGGCGCGTTCGAACAAGGGCGCGCCCAATTCTTGCTCAAGCAACGCGATGCGCCGGCTGATCGCCGGTTGCGACCGGTTCAACAGCTTGGCCGCGCCGGAAAACCCGCCCGCACGATGAATGGCCACGAATGTGTCGAGCGCCGCCGAATCCATACCGCACACCGATGCAAAAAACTGATCATATACATCGAAACTATGCATTGGACGGATGCCGCCGCAAGACCTATTTGAACGATGCCCTGCCAAAGACCGAAGGACGATGAACGAATGCCCGAACCCCGCCATCACGCCGCCGCGCGCGCCTTTCGCGCCCTGCACGACGCGACGTCCGGGTTCATCATGCCGAACGCCTGGGACGCGGGCAGCGCGAAGGTGCTCGCCGCCGAAGGTTTCAAAGCGATCGCGACGACGAGCGCCGGCATCGCCTTCTCGCTCGGCAAGCAGGACTATACGGTGACCGACCCGCGCATCGGCGTAACGCGCGCCGAAATGTTCGCCCGCATGCGCCAAATCGTCGAAGCGGTCGATCTGCCCGTCAACGGCGATCTGGAAGCGGGCTATGGCGACGCGCCGGCGGCGGTGGCCGAGACCGTGAAGATGGCGCTCGACATCGGCCTCGCCGGCGGCAACATCGAAGACAAGAAGCCCTTGGAAAACGCGCTCTACGACGAGACCCTGGCGACCGAACGCACCGCCGCCGCGCGCGCCGCGGCGGGCACGGACTTCGTCCTGACGGCGCGCACCGACGCGCTGATCGTGTCGCGATCGATCGAGGCCGCGATCCGCCGCGCCAATCTCTACCGCAAAGCGGGCGCCGATTGCCTGTTCCTGCCCGGCGCCAGCGATCTCAAAACGGTCGCGACGCTGCTGCGCGAAATCGACGGCCCGCTGAACGTCGTCATCGGACTCGAATCCGTGAAGGGCAACGCGCTCGAACTGATCAAGGTGGGCGTCCGGCGCATCAGCCTGGGCGGCACCATCGCACGCGCGGCCCTCGGTTTCGTGCGCCAAAGCGCGTGCGAACTGCGCGACCAGGGATCGCTGAACTTCGCATCCGAACAGATGTCCGGCGCCGAACTCAACGCCTTGTTCGCGAAAGGCGCCGCGCGATGACCGGCGAAAGAAGTCTCGCTCGCGTCGCGCGCACGCCCAGGCCGCCTTATTACGCAGTCACGACCACGACCGAATTGGCGCCGGGGTACGACAAAGCCGGGCATCTGGGCCTCGGCGCGCAACTCTATCGCGACGCGCACGAGATCGAAGGATTCCTGGGCCTTGAGGTTTTCTTCGAAGACGGCGGCTCGATCGCCGTATCGTATTGGGCCAGCCTTGAAGCGATCGAACGCTGGCGCAATCACCCACTTCATCAAAAAGCCAAAGCGATCGCGAAAGGGCAATGGTTCGGCGCAACGATCACGCGCATCGCGCGCGTCGACAGGAACCGCCCCTCACGCGTCCCCGATCAGCTGCAACCACTCATCCTCGCTGATCACCTTCACGCCGTGCTTCTGCGCCTCTTTCAGCTTCGACCCCGCGCCCGGCCCCGCGACCAGGATGTCCGTCTTCGCCGACACCGAACCCGCGACCTTGGCCCCCAGAGATTCCGCGCGCGCCTTCGCCTCGTTGCGGCCCATTTTCTCAAGCGTGCCCGTGAACACGATCGTCTTGCCCGACACGGCCGTGTCCGACTTCGGCTTTTCCGCCTCTTCGATCTCGAGCACGGCGAGCAGACGCGCCACTTCCGCGCGGTTGTGTTCTTCCTCGAAAAACTCGGCAATCGCCTTCGCCACGATCTCGCCGATGCCTTCGATGGCGTTGAGTTCGGCGAACGCGGTCGAGGTTTCGTCCGCCGCCGCCGTCATCGCCGTAACGAACGCATCCGCCGTGCCGTAGTTCAAAGCCAAGGCCCGCGCGGTGGACTCGCCGACATGGCGGATACCCAAAGCGAAGATGAAGCGGTGCAGCGCCACCGTGCGCCGCGCTTCGATCGCCGCAAAAAGCTTAGCCGCCGATTGCGGCCCCCAACCTTCGCGCGCCGCAATCGCCTTGGGCCCCGCGCCGTATTTTTTCTCGAGCAGAAAAATATCGGACGGATGCGCGATCATCTTGTCGGCGAGGAACGCATCCACATGCTTCGACCCGAAGCCCTCGATGTCGAACGCATTGCGCGACACGAAATGCTTCAGCCGCTCCGCCGCCTGCGCCGGACAGATCAAACCGCCGCTGCAGCGCCGCGCCACTTCGCCGTCTTCGCGCAACGCATGGCTGCCGCACACCGGACAAATCTCGGGGAACTTGAACGCCTTCGCACCCTTCGGCCGCTTCTCGACAAGCGCGCGCACGATCTGCGGGATCACATCGCCCGCGCGCTGCACCACGACCGTATCGCCGACGCGCACATCTTTGCGCACGATCTCGTCTTCGTTGTGCAGCGTCGCATTCGTCACCACAACGCCGCCGACGGTCACGGGTTTCAGCCGCGCCACCGGCGTCAGCACGCCCGTACGCCCGACCTGAATGTCGATCTCGAGCAACTCGGTCTCCGCCTGCTCGGCCGGAAATTTATGCGCCACAGCCCACCGCGGCGCCCGGCTGACGAAACCCAAACGCTGCTGCCAATCGAGCCGGTCGACCTTGTACACCACGCCGTCGATGTCGTAGCCGAGCGACGCCCGCTTGCCCGCGATCTTGGCGTAGTATTTCAGAATCTCTTCGACGCTGACGCAACGCGTCATCAGCGGGTTCGTCGGAAAACCCCACGCCTCGAACGCCTCGATCACTTCGGTTTGCGTCTTGCCCGGCAGCTTCGTCACCTCGCCCCACGTATAGGCGAAGAACTTGAGCGGCCGCTGTTTCGTGATCGCCGCATCGAGTTGGCGCAGCGACCCCGCCGCCGCATTGCGCGGATTGGCGAACGTCTTTTCCTCCCGCGCTTCTTGTTCCTTGTTGAGCTTGGCGAAATCGGCGTGGCTCATAAACACCTCGCCGCGCACCTCGATCACGTCCGGCACGTCGCGCCCTTTGAGCACGGGCGGAATGTCGCCGAGCGTCCGCAAATTCGCCGTCACGTCCTCGCCGACCTCCCCGTCGCCGCGCGTGGCGCCGAGCACGAACTTGCCCTTCTCGTAGCGCAAGCTCGCCGACAACCCGTCGATCTTGGGTTCCGCCGTGATCGCAAGCTCCTCGTCCGCGCCGAGGCTCAAGAACCGCCGCAACCGCTCGACGAAATCGCTCACGTCCTCGTCGCTGAAAGCGTTCTCGAGCGACAGCATGGCGATGCCGTGCTTCACCTTGCCGAACTTTTCGGTCGCCGCAAACCCGACGCGCCGCGAGGGACTGTCGGGCCGGATCAATTGCGGGAATTTCGCCTCAAGCGCCGCGTTGCGCTTTTTCAGCGCATCGTAATCGGCGTCCGACACTGAAGGCGCGTCATCGGCGAAATAGCGCTTGTCGTGCGCCGCAATCTCGCGCGCCAACGTCTCAAGCTCGCGCGCGGCTTCTTCGTCCGACAGCTTCGAAACCGCGACCGACTTCTTCGCGCTCACGTCGCCCGCCGCCGTTTCGGTGCGGGTTCGAGCGTGGCGCCGATCAACTGATCCGCCGCCGCCCGCGCCTCGTCGGTGACCTTGGCGCCGGCCAGCATGCGCGCAATTTCTTCGCGCCGCCCCGCCGCATCGAGCAGCTCGACCCGCGTCGCCATCGCGCCCGCCGCCATCGCCTTCGACACCCGCAAATGATGCGCCCCGCGCGCCGCCACTTGCGGCGAATGCGTCACGACCAAAACCTGTTCGCCCTTCGCCAGCCGCGCCAAGCGTTCGCCCACCGCGTCCGCCACCGCCCCGCCGACACCGCGATCGACCTCATCGAAGATCAACGTCGACGCCGAACCCTCGTCGGCGAGCGACACCTTCAACGCCAAGATAAACCGCGCCAATTCGCCGCCCGACGCAATGCGCGTCAAGCCGCCGAACGGCGCGCCGGGATTCGTTGCCACCATGAACTCGGCCCGGTCTTGCCCGTGCGGGCCGGCGGACTCAGGGGGAATGCGATCGATCTGTGTACGGAACAACGCGCTGCCGAGCTTCAGCGGCGCCAGTTCCGTCGCCACCCTGGCATCGAGTGCCGCCGCGGCTTTCGCACGGCGCTCCGACAGCGTATCGGCGGCGCTGTTGTATTTTGCGCGCGCCGCCACCTTCAACCGCTCAAGCTCGCGCGCCCGTGACTGCGCCCCCGACAGCGCCGCCAGCCGCGCCTCCGCCTCCGCCCGCTTCGTCGCCAGACTATCGCAACTGCCGCCATATTTGCGCGCCGCGGCCCTCAGCGCGAACAGCCGCGTCTCCGCCCGCTCCAAACCATTGGCGTCGAACGCCATGCCGCGCGTCGCCGCTTCGACCGTACGCCGCGCTTCGCTGACCTCGATCACCGCCCGGTCAAGCGCCGCCACCGCCGCATCGAGCCGGCCTTGCGCCGCACTCTGCGCCCGACCCAAACGGCGCAACGCCAAGTTCAAGCGCGCCTCGACCCCGCCCTGCCCCGACAGCGCATCGACGGCATCGTTGAGGTCCGACGAAATCTTCTCCGACGCCATCATCACCGCGCGCAAATTCGCAAGCTCGGTCTCCTCGCCGGGGCGCGAATCCAGCGTGCGCAATTCGTCGGCGACGTGCTTCAGATAATCGAAATCCTGCGCCGCGCGCGACTGCGCCTCGGCCTCCACGCGCAAGGCTTCTTCCGCCGCGCTCAAGGCCCGCCACGCGCCCTCGACCTCGGCAACCTCATCGCTTAAACCGCCGAACGCATCGAGCAAATTGCGATGCCCCGCGCCGTCGAGCAAACCGCGATCGTCGTGCTGGCCGTGGATTTCAAGCAGCATCGCGCCCGCTTCGCGCATCAGCCCGATCGACACCGCCTGATCGTTGACGAAGGCCCGGCTGCGCCCGTCCGCGCCGATCGCGCGCCGGAAGATCAGCGCGCCTTCGCTTTCAAGCCCGTTGCCGCTTAAGGCCGCGCGCACCGGATGGTTGCCCGGCGGATCGAACACGGCGGTGACGGTGGCCTGCGCCCCGCCCGCGCGCACGAAGCCGCGCTCGGCGCGCCCGCCGGTCGCGAGGCCCAACGCATCGAGCAGAATGGATTTCCCCGCACCCGTCTCGCCGGTCAGCACGCACAGACCCGGCGCGAACTCCAAATCCAACCGCTCGATCAGCACAAAGTCGCGGATCGAAAGCGATGTCAGCATCGAAAAAGGGTGTCTCTATAAAGGGCCTAGAACCAGTCGAACCAGCCGCCGCTTTCGGCCGATGTCTTCTCCGGCTCGACGGCTTCCGCGCGCGGCGGCGGAATCGCGTCGCCGGCGGAAGAAGGCAGCGGCTGCTCCACCGGCGCCGCCACGTCCATCTTTTCGGCCGGCGCGGCCTGCGCCACGGGCCGCTCGGGCTTGGCGCCGTATTCGGCCAGCAAATTATAGCTGTCTTCGTACCACTCGCTGCCCGGATAATTGTGGCCCAACACCGCCGCCGCCGTCTTCGCCTCTTTGATGACGCCAAGCGTCAAATAGGCTTCGACCAAACGGTGCAACGCTTCCGGCACGTGGCTCGTCGTCTGATAGGTCTCGATCACGGTGCGAAAGCGCGCGATCGCCGCCACTTGCTCGCCGCGTTTCAGGTAATAGCGCCCGATCGCCATTTCCTTGCCCGCCAAGTGATCGCGCGTCAGGTCGAGCTTCAACCGCGCATCGCGCGCATAGTCGGTTTGCGGAAAGCGCCGGATCAAATCGCTGAGGGCGGCCATCGCCTGCTCGGTGCGGCGCTGATCGCGGCCGACATCGACGATCTGTTCGTACAGCGACACGGCCTTCAAATAATAAGCGTACGGAGCGTCCTTATTTCCAGGATGCAGCGTGATGAAGCGGTCCGAGGCCAAGATCGCCTCGCTATATTTGTTGCCCTGATAGTTGCAGAACGCCGACATCAAAATCGCGCGCCGCGCCCACACGGAATACGGGTGCTGGCGCTCCACCTCGTCGAACGCCGCCGCGCACGGCATCCAGTTGCCCTTGTCGAGCTGCGTCAACGCCTCGGAATAGATCTGTTCGACCGGAACTTCCGGCGCCTCGGACCGCGGCCGCGGACCGTCTTCGTCGGCGCAAGCTGCCAACGGGGCCGCAAGAGCAAGGACGGCGCTGAGGCGAATGAAACGCACGCGAAGATCTGCAAATGACATGGGAACCGACGATCGTTGAGGGGTGCAACACGCCCGGCCAAAGCCACGGTCCCAGATGGCCCGCCTGCCCTGCCAGTATTCCGGCACTTCTTTACCGTAAGCGCGCGCCCACCGCTAGCTGTCCGCAAGCCCCAAAACGCCCCGCCCATGAACAAGTTTTAAGGTTTGGGCGCTTCCGGCGGTTTGGCCTTCTTCGTCAGGGCGACCATTTCGTCCTCGGCCTCGGCATACCCCTTGAGCGAGAACTTCAGATCGAGCGGCTTCATCGCCTGGTCGAAGACCACAACCTTGGCCTCGCCCTCTTGGCGCATTGCGCCACGCAAGTTGGCGTCGAGCAGACCTTCGACGACGCAACCAAACGGTTCGCACCGTCGGATCACAACCTTCTCGATCTTTGTCGTCCCCGCAACGATCGTGGCCCCGTTCGGCAGCCACACCCCCAGCGGCAGCACGATGCGCACCACGAATTGCGCCTTCGCGGCGTCGTAGGCGGTCGAAATGCTCAGTACACGTTGCTTCGACTTGGGCTCGACCAGTAATTGCACCACGTCGCACGGACCTGGCTGGGGCGTCCTCGGACAGCGCACCAGCCAGTCTTGAAAACTTGTCGTGGTGGCGGCAGGCGAAGGCGTCTCCGCAGCGTTTGCCGGCGCGATTGCGAACACGCCGCACAGCATCGCCGCGCGCAAAAAAAGAGTTAAAAAACTATTGAGACCCATGCGATTTTCTCTCGCGTGTTGTTCGTGCTCACTTGGTTCCGGAAGAGTTCCAAAAACCACTCCACCAGGTTGCATCGTTTTTCCCGCTGCTACCGAACGACTCCATTTTTTCGAACGCAGACGCGAACCCCTTCAACGAAAACGGAATCGCCACCGGCTTGCCGGCGCGGTCGACAACGCCCACGCGCCCGTCGGTCGCTGATTTCAGTTTCTCGATCAACGCCGCATCGACCGCAAGCGGCGCCACGCAACCGCCGGGCAAACACTGCGTGAACTGTGCGTCGCGCCGCTCATCGCCGACCTGAAGCCCGACCCCTGCCGGTACCGAAACGCCAAGCGGCAGAACGAGAACGAGCTGATGGCCCGTGCCCGAAGGCGCCCGCGCCAAATGCAACTGCAGCAAGGGCTGCTGCGCGCGCTGGTCGAGAATTTGCTGCGACATCCCGCAGCCCATCGTTTCCTTCACGGCCTGACAGCGCACGAGCCAATCTTGGAACCCGAACGTTGCCGCCGAAGGCGTCTCGCCGCGCTCGAACGCGTTCCGCGGCCACATCGCAATCGCAACGCCCGCGGCCAAAAGCAGACCGGCGGCTAAAGCCAATCCGACGCCTCTCGCCCTCACTGGCCCGAAGACTTCGGCGCTTTGCATCCCGCTTTCGGCATGTCCGGCGCGTTCAGCACGCACAGCTGCCCCGGCAACTCGTCGTTGCTGCCGTCGGCCATATCGTCGCTCACGATGTTGACCCCCGAAATACCAAGCTCGTTCGATCGCGATGAGGTTGAGCCTTCCGCCTCGGCCACCGCGCTCTTGGCTTCTTCTTCGCTTTCTTGTTGCGTCTGGATCGACGTCAACGGAATGGCGACGATCTCAAACGCCGTCGCATTGCCCGGATCTTGCAGGATCGTCGTCAGATAATTTGCGCTCGCCACCGTCAACCCGCCGCCGTTCAGCGCGTAGAGGCCGGCCGGGCTCGTGCCGGTTGTGGTCGTCGTGAAAACCATATCGCCGTTCGCCGCGTCATCGATCGCGTCGCCGTTCGTCAGACCCAAAAGCTCGCCCTCGAACGCCGGATCCGGGAAACCGAAGATGCGCGATGTCGGAACCGCGCGATAGATCAGCTGCGCTTGGTTGATCGTGAACGCGTTGTCGTTCTCCGGCGCTTGCAGAATATCGATGAAGTAATTGCCGCTCGTGACCGTCAATCCTTCGCCCGCAATCGCATACACATCGGCATCCGACCCGTCGATCGCATTCGACGTCCAAATCAAGGTTCCTTCCGTCACCGAAGCCAGCGTCTCGCCGTTCTTCAAGCCCGTGACTGTGCCGGTGAAGATCGGGTTCGCTTGCCCATAAATCTTCGACTTCGCATCGGCGCGATAGAACAGCTGCGCCGCCGTGATCGTCAGCGCCTCGGCATTGCCCGCATCCTGAGCGATCGTCGCGAAGTAATTGCCGCTGAGCAACGTCAAACCGCCGCCCACGACTTCATAGACGCCAAGCGGCGACGTCGCCGTCGTAGCCGACGTGAACGTCATCGTACCGCTGGCCACCTGCGCGATCGTCTCGCCGTTCTTCAAGCCCGCAAGCACGCCCGTCAGCACGTTGGCGTCGCCATACTCGCGCGTCGTCAAATTGGCGACATAGGTCAGCTGCGCCTGCGTGATCTCAAGCGCCGTCGCATTCGGCGCCTCTTGCAGAATGACGGGCTGATAGTTCGAGCTGACGACGCTAACCCCCGAACCGTTGATCGCGTAAAGACCCACATTCGTCGTCGGCGTCGCCGTCGTGCCGAAACTCGCCGTGCCCGTCGTCACGTCGGCCAGCGTTTCGCCGAGCTTGAAGCCGAAAATTTCGCCGCTGAAATCGGGATTGTCGTCGCCATACACGCGCGACACGCCGAAGGCGCGATAGAACAACTGCGCCGGCACCACCGTCAGCACGCCCGCGTCGAGCGAAATCGTATAGTTGTAGTCCGACACCAAATTCTGCAGCCCGACCGAAATCGCGTAAGCCCCGGCATTGCTGGTCTCGCTCGCCAAGGTCGACAGGAACGGCGAGCCTTCGATCGCAAGCGCCGGGTCGTCGCCGCCGATGAAGCCCGTCACGCTGAACGTCAAATCCGGATTGAACTCGCCATACTCGCGCGAGAGATTATCCGCTCTCACGTGCAGCACCGGCGCGATCGTATAGACGAAGCGATCGCCGTCGGCGCCGAAGTTCGTCGGATCGGCCGGGTTGTAGGCGGTGTTGTAATAGGGCGAACCCGTAAGTCCGCCGAACGTGTTGGCCAACGGCGTCGTCGAGAAAACGAGCCACCGGCCGTTGGGCGTCGCAAGCGCACCCGCGCCCGCAGTGTTGACGAAGTTGCCGCCCTTGGCCGCCAGCGCAATGCCGGTCCCCGTGCTCGTGCCCGTCAGCACACCGCCCGCCACCACGACATTGCCGTTCGACGGCCCCAGATTCTCCGCCACGATGCGGTTCGCCGTGATGCTGCGCAGCGTCATGTCGCCGCTTTGCGTGAAGGATTTGCCCGCGCCCGACGCGATCGTCAGCCGCACATCGCCCGCCCCCGCATCGATCGAACCGCCAGCCCCCATGCTGAGGACGGCGGCACCCGGATCGCGTTGCAGATTGACGACGCCCGCCGACAGCAACTCGTTGGCGATCACGTTCAGATTGCCGTCGTCGGTCACGATCCGCGCATTGATGAACACGCTGCGCCCGGCTTGCAGCGTTAGCGTACCGCCGTCGCCGAACGGGCGGTTGGCGATGATGTCCGACAGCACCGACAGGTCGTTGCTCGCCTGCAGCGTGACGGCCGTGCCGGTGTTCAGCGACGCGGTAATAAATGTCGGGTCGACGGTCAGCGTCAAACCGGGCTGGTACCCGAAAATCAGCTGGTTGGGATCCGTCAACCCGGCAACGGGAACGCCCGGTGAGGCGATAATCAAATTCTTGGGATCGAGCAGCAACTGGCCCGCCTCGCCGTTCGCGGCCGACGCATCCGCCAAGCCTGAAAAGCCGATCTGCTCTTTCGACGAAACTTCAAGGAAGCCGCCATTGCCCGACTGCGCGCCGCCTTTGGCCGACAGCGCGCCGCGAAAATCCGTCGCGAGCTTCGACCACAACACGATGCGTCCGCCGTCGCCGCTCTCGATGGCATCCGCGCTCAGGCGCGAACCCGCGGAGACCGCAACCACATCGGCCGAGACCGTGCGCGCAGCACCCTCGCCGCTATAGCCGATCGCGATCGAGCCGCCGCCGCTGTCGCCCGAGGCATCGAGCCGCGCATTGTTCAACGCGATGCGCGCGCCGTTGATCGCAATCGACCCGCCCTCAGCACCCGTCGTGGCCGACAACGCGCCCGCGATCGCAACGCCGTTCGCGCCGCCGTCGATGGCAATCGCCGCGCCATAGCCGGGCAAACCGTTACCCTCGCCCGTCAATTGCACGCTGCCGCCGGACTGCTTGACCCCCGACGCGATAATCTCGCCGTCGACATTGATGACGTTATCGATCAAGCCGCGCGCCGCCCGCGCCGTCAGCTGCACCGCGCCGGCGTCGATCTTGCCCGACACGTCGACGAGGCTCGACAGCGGTTCGCCGTCCGGCCCCACGA
>JAIOQG010000164.1 GCA_021413465.1 Alphaproteobacteria bacterium
CCAGTCGTTCAAACGATGCGTGCTGATGCGCATGTTCCAAAGCTTATGCTGCTCAAGCACCGCAGGCATCAGCATCTCGACGCCCTCGCCCGTTGCCGCCGACAGCGCCACGATCGGAACGCCGCGCCATTGCGGCAGCAACTGATCGACGCGCTGTTTCAAATTGCGCAGCAGCGTCGCCTTGTCCTCGACCAAGTCCCACTTGTTGACCGCGACCACCATCGCGCGGCCTTCGCGCTCGACGAGATCGGCAATCTGCAAATCTTGCGTTTCGAACGGGATCGCCGGGTCGATCACCAGGATCACGACCTCCGCCATCTTGATCGAGTCGACCGCATCCGACGCCGACATCTTCTCGAGATCTTCTTCGACCTTCGCCTTGCGCCGCAAACCGGCGGTGTCGACGAGGCGGATCTCGCGTCCTTCCCACATCCAGCGCGCTTCGACGGAATCGCGCGTGATCCCCGCCTCCGGCCCCGTGATCGAACGTTCCTTGCCGAGCAAGCGGTTCAGCAACGTCGACTTGCCGGCGTTCGGCCGTCCCGTAATCGCAATCGACAGAGGCCGCGTCGGCCGTTCGGAATCGTCCTCGATATCGTCTTCGTCTTTGCCGATGGCCTCTTCCGGCGCCACCGCGATGAGGGCGCGGCAAAGATCGCCGACCCCCGTGCCGTGCGTCGCCGAAATCTCGACCGGCTCGCCAAAGCCCAGACGCGCCGCTTCGGAAATGCCCATCGCCGACGCGCGCGTGTCGCATTTGTTGACGGCAAGCACGATCGGCTTGCCGCCGCGCCGCAACATGCGCGCCAACTCCTGATCGTGGGGTGTGACGCCGTCGCGCCCGTCGATGAGAAAGATCAGCACGTCGGCCTGCTCGATCGCCACGCGCGTTTGTTTTTGAATGCGATCCGACAGATCGCCGGCCTTCACATCGTCGAGCCCCGCCGTGTCGAGCAGGCGGAAGCCCAGATTGTAGAGATTGACGTCCGCCTCGCGCCAATCGCGCGTCACCCCCGGCGTGTCGTCGACGATCGCCGCCTGCTTCCCCGTTAGACGGTTGAAGAGCGTCGACTTCCCCACATTGGGGCGTCCGGCAATCGCGACGGTAAAGGCCATCTCGGCATCAGTGCGCTTTGGTTCTATTTCAACGCCGTCAGCCGGGCGTCGTCGGTCAACACATAGACCATATTGTCGGCCACGATCGGCGCGATGAACGCCTTGTCCGGAATGTCGATCTGCCCCAGGGCCTCACCCGTATAGGGCGAGATCGAAACCGCATAACCTTCGGACGACACCGCGATCAAGCGATCGGACGCCAGCACCGGCCCCGACCAGGTGATCGGTCCGGTGCGACTGTCGGGATTGCGGAAAGCATCGAGCTGATGGATCCAACGAATACGGCCGTCGGCACGGCGCACGCACAGCACGCGCGCATCGTCGGTGATGACATAAACATAATCGCCCACGACCCACGGACGTTGCGTCCCGCCGACATCGATCGTCCACACGCGTTCTCCCGTGCGAATGTCGATAGCGACCAGACGTCCGGCATGGCTGTTGGCGAACACCAGGCCGCGATCGATCACGGGGCGCCCGGATATGTCCGCCAGCGCCGACAACGGCGTCAAACCGCCCGTGCGCGCCAGCGTATCGCTCCACGCCGCCTTGCCGTTGCGCACGTTGAGCGCGAACAATTCGCCTGACGTATAGGGCACGACGACCAAATCGCCCGACACGGCCGCGCTGTTCGATCCCAAAATCCCCGCCGACTCCGCGATGCCGCGATGATCCCACAACACGCGTCCGTCATCCGCCGCCAGCGCCAGCATCTGATTTTCTTGCGTCGCCACGAACACGCGCCCGCCGTTCACGACCGGGGCCGCGCGAAACGGCACAGTCGTCGTGCGCCGCCAAACTTCCTTGCCAGTCGCGGCATCGAGTGCCGCCACGAAACCAAAGCCCGTCGACACGAACAGACGGCCGCCGTCGAAAGCAATGCCGCCGCCGAAACCGTCTTCCGCATCTTCGTCTTCCGGCGTCAGATCGACATTCCAAAGCCGGTCGCCGGACTTGGCGTCGAAGGCGCTGACGTTTACTTCCGAATCGAGAGTGAAAATCTTTCCGCCCGAAATCACGGGCGACGCCGTCAAACGCGACGTCTTGGACGAGCCCGAGCCGATACTCGAACCCCAAACGCGCTCAAGCTCGCCCGCAGCCGACAAGTGATGCATCACATTGTCCGCATAGCCGCCCGGCTGCGGCCAATCGGCATTGATGACGGGCTTGGGCAGCTTGACCGGATCGCTGGCGAGCTTCGCATCGGCTTCGATGATACGCGCGCTCGGCAGCACCGACACCCGCTCGCCGCGAATATCGATTTTCTTGCCCGGCGTAATGAACTGATCGAAGGTTTCGCAGGCGCCCAGCGACAAGGCGCTGAGCAAAACAATGCTCGCTGCCGCCAGCGCTGCACGGTTGGGGCGGTGGGTCATGTATCGGTTCTCTATGTCAGGGCGTGGGGGGCTGAACGGGGTTCGGACCAAGCAGCGAACCTGGCTGCTCGGGCTGCGGCGTCGGGGGAGGCAGCAAAAGTTGTTCAAGCGTTGAAGCAGGCACCGCTGTGGGAAGCGGGGACACCGTGTCCTTGACGGTCATGCCGGCTTCGATCAGCGCGCTCATCTCTCGCGCGCGGCGCTGCGTAATCCGCGACACAAAACGTTTCGCTCCGGCGACGATCATGACGCCCGATTCGGGCTCAACCTCGAGCGCCAAGATGTTCCCATAGAGCTTGAGCGCCTCGGCCTTATTGCCGGCGCGAAAATAAGCGTACGCCAGAACTTCCTGCGCTTGCGCACACCATGGGCTCGACGTCGCGGCGCAAGGCGCGGCGCCCGCGATCGGCTCAAGCCGCTTTTTCAGTTCATCCAACGGCGCCGTTTCAACCAACAGCAAACCCGCGCGCACACGCGCATAGTCGCCGAACAGCGCACCGCCGTCGCCCTTGGCGGAAATCGCGTCGTAAAGTTTGACCGCGGCTTTGACATCCCCAAGCGTCGCCCGTAGCGACGCCTCCTGGAAATGCGCCACCAGCGGATAGCCGCCGACACCGCTTGCGCCGAGTTTCGCAAACGCGTCCGCCGCTTCCTTTTCCTGGCCCGGGCCGGCATTCAGCTTCTGCGCGACGATCTCGTAACCGCGCGACGACGCTTCCAGTTGGCGTGCCTTCCAATAGGTCCAACCCTGAAATGCCGCGACGCCGACGATCAACGCAGCTGCGCCGCCGACGATCGCCATCCGGTACTTTTCCCAGAACTTCGCCAATTGTTCGCGGCGATATTCCTCTTGTACTTCTTGAAAAACGTCGCTCACACAAAGCCTTTGACGGGGCGCGAAACACTGCCGATGGGGTGAAAGAAGGCGCGGACCTTAGCCATGTTGCGCAGCCGCCGCAATCAGATGACGAAGATTTCAGCCACGCACACCCAAACCCCGGGGGAATCACGGCGCAGGCTCGGCCTCATCGCTATGAGAGCTGCAAAAGCCGATGGGCCAAAACCGGCCCGAGGCGAATCATCAGTGCGAACCAAGGGGCCCCGGATCCCCACCAACCCGACCGGGGCGCAAGAGGGATTGGTTACCACGACCCTAACAACGACTTTTGAATCGCTCTCGCAGCCCTCCAATTCGCGTTCCGGGCGACCCTGCGCCCCTCAACGCACCCGCCAGCCGCTCAAACTGCAAACGCTTGACGCACACGGCAGGGTTGACGAAAATGCAGAAAATCCGCCGTTTGCGGAGCATGAAAACTCAAAAACTCGACCTTTTCGGGCGAAACTGGGCGGTGCCAATCTACCCCAGGGTGTGCCCAAGCGGACACAGGCAATAACCATGTGTCCTGCTTGCAAGGGTCGGACAATCTTTCCCGGCGACAATTGCGTCGTAAGAAGACTCGTCCATATTGGACCTGTGAAAAGGCTTTGAGGGGCGGCAGTTAGGGATTCTCCCTCAAGAGCTTGATGAATCGGACTTCAGCGGGGCTTGGTGCAGTGAAGCGTGCGGCGACAATCTTAGCGATGACAGCGGTGGGTGCCATGATGGCATCGGCGCCCGCGCGCGCTGAAGAACTGTCGATGGCCGAACGCATCTTGAACGCCGTTTATGGCGATCTGGGGCTCTCCACGAAATCTGACGACACCCAGACAAGCAAGAATGGCTTCTTCGTCGGCGTTCATTCCGGCATGGGTTCCGAAAGTGGATTGGCGCCGGTCGCGGCGGGACTTTCCATTCCCTTAAATTCCGAGCTGCCGGTCGATTCGATTGCAGCGAACGGCTACTACGTGTTCACGACCGATTGGTCGCTGGGAACATATGTCGGCGGCGGCTTCGGCAAGTTCAATTTGGGGGAAGATCTCCTGTTGAACTCATCGGCCCCGCGCGGCAATTTCGGCTATCAGGGCATGGCGGGGCTGACCTATTCCATCTCGCCGTCGATGGTATTGGGTCTTGAATACCGCTACGCCGAGCCGGTCAACGGCAGCTATTTCTCGCAGAGCACGCTTCCTCAGAACGAAGAGGAAAGTCAGAGCGTGACGCTGCGGTTCGACTTCTTGTTGAACTAACCTGCACGCATCCGCCTCCGACTGGGCCGCTTTTGCGGCCCTTTTTATTGCGCGTCAAAGAAACCGCTCGGCATCCTCCGGCGACGGCAGATAACAACTGTCGCGCACACCAAACCATTTGAGCCGGTTGCGTGCGACGATCTCGTACAGCCAATCGCGCACCCCAAGCGGCAACAATCGCCCCATCGCAACCATCGACCACGGAAACCCAAGCCGCACAAAGATGCGGATCGAACTCTCCGATTTGAAGTACACGTCACCGTCTTCGATCAGAATGTTGGTTTCATAGTTCTCAGGATCGAGCCGATAGTGAAGGTACAGCGCCTCGCCCAAAGGCGATTGCGCCGCCAATAAACGAAACCTGCGCGCGGGGTCGCGACGCATCACGAAGGTCGCAAACCACGAACACATCACGCATTTGCCGTCGAACACGATGATCGGGCGATCGTCGGGAAACGCCGGCACCCGCGCATCGCTGCGATAGCTGAACCTCGCGCTCATTTCGGGCCGGCCACAATCCGTCGCGCCACGAACCACAGCACGATCAAGGCTGCCGCGGTTAGCCCGTACACCGCAATCAACGCCACTTCCTTGCCAAGCCGAAGCAGGACCGCAGCCCAACCCGCAACCACGAACACCGCGACGCCGCCGCCCAGAAAAACGAGCACGAACAACGGATAGGCAAGCAGGAACGGCACGCCCTTGCCCGTCATTTGCACCACGCGCAAAGCCAGATAAATGAGCAGCGCACCCAACGCGACAATGGCAATTTGGCTCATGTAAAATAGTCGCCGCTCGCAAGGCCTCGAAAGCTAGGGCTGGCCGGTGCTAATGTCGAATCGAAAGCCGGGAAAGCGCCACGCATGACAGCCATGACCACCAGCGACCTGCCGTTAAAACGCCTCGGCCGCGGCAAGGTTCGCGATATCTATGAGGTCGACGCCGAGCGCCTACTCCTCGTCACCACCGACCGCATCAGTGCCTTTGACGTCGTGATGGCAGAAGCCGTGCCGTTCAAAGGCGCCGTGCTGACACAGATCAGCGCCTGGTGGTTTAATCACCTGGC
>JAIOQG010000165.1 GCA_021413465.1 Alphaproteobacteria bacterium
CCCGAAAACGGAACCGCTCCGAAGCGGCCCTGCAAATAACCTTTCTCAATATTGTCGCCCTGGCGCGTGGCGATGTCGGTCAGCGGATAAAGATGCGTCGCCCCAACTTCGTCCTTCTCCGTAAACCAAATCTGATCGCGCCGTATCAGCGGCGAACGCAGCAGGTTTGTATCGTGGGTCGTAGCGATCAATTGTGCTCCTTTGGGATTGGTCTTCGGTGAACAGAATAAAGCCAATAGCGCCTCGCAGGCTTGCGTATGAAGGCTTGCGTCGAACTCGTCAATGACCATGACTGACCCAGTATCGAGCGTTAGATAAATTTGTCTCAACAGCATCAACAATCGCCTAGTGCCGGAACTCTCCCGGTCGAGTTCAAAATACACCAGAGTCCCATCCACACTCTCATGAGCCAACTCGATCTCAGTTTTTTTCCTATCTATCAAGTCGTCTGACATTGGCAATTCAAACGATTTTCTCATACTTTCGAAGAGAGCACTTTGCATCTTTATTGCCGACTCGGGCACATCTGTGACTTTCTTCTGATAGCTTACAACGCCCGTGCCAATTCGGCGAAGAAAGGCGATGACACGGTCGTCTAAGTTCGTGTCCTTGAGTTTGTTGGATGCCGCTCGCGCCCCGACCGAGATTACCTTGTCGGTGTGAAGTCGACGGAAGAAGCCCGCAACTTTTGATAGTTCCTCATGGTTGTTCTGAACGGCCGCCGAAAGGAACAGGCTATTCGGGCGCGTCAATTCGGCTATGACCGCGTTTTGGCCCTTCAGGCTCCGGCCGAATTTGAATGTTTGACCCTTGCGCGAAAATAGCGAAGTGCGCTTTCCACTTGGGTATGACAACAACCACTCGCTTACAAACGCAGCATCCGTGGCTTCGAATCCATAGTGAAAGCGCCCACCATCCAGAAGAAAGTCGATCTCAAATTTGGAGGGTCTCAATGCACAGCGTGTGTCGAGCGCGAATGTTCGACGCGCAATTGGCGCTTGAGGATCGGCACGATTTTGCGAATAGAGAACCTGGCGCTGCATGAAGTCGAGTGCGGCGACCACGTTGCTCTTGCCCGACGCATTGGCGCCGTAAATGATGGCGGCCGGCACGAGCTTACCGCCTGCCGCCGGGCAATCGATCAGGCCAGTGTCGTTCTCTTTAAGCGATGAAGCCACGAGCGATAGCTCTTGCGGCTCTCGTAGTGACAGGTGGTTTCCCGCGCGGAACCGGAGAAGCATGATAGAACCCTTTAAATGCTCAGCAGTTGCAATTTAGAAGTCAAAATTGTCAACTTCCAGTGAATTATGCGAATTAGGCGTTAAGTATCTTCATTCAATAGGGTAAATTTCAGGTTGCGGTACCCTAGCTCGGGTTCATCGGTAATCCCGGGTTTCACCCGACCGCGAAGGCGCTCCGCCGCCGTCATCAGTCTTGCATCCGCTAGACCGTGCGAACCCGCAGCCTTGCTCGCATCCCGCCCGTTCCCGTCCGCTAGATCACGATCGCCCATAGCGGATGAGCGCACCCCCAACCCCGCATCATCGCCCGGCTCTAGCGGCCTAGCGCTTACGGCCGGCAGATAGCGAGCGAAGGCATCGTCGAATTGCGAGAGCGTGTAGCCGCGCACATTGCGCCCGCTGTCCCAGCCTTGTTCGGGCTTCACCCCGAACGGCGCCAGCAGCCGCGCCAGTTCGCGCACGCTCAGCGCCTGCCCGTTCTTCCATTCCGGCCACGGCCGCTCTTCGCGCACGACAAGTGCCGCCACCAGATCCGCGCTCGTCACGCGCGCAACGCCCTTCTCTTCGAACGCGCGCTTGATGTCTTCCAAGAGCGCCGTGCCGACGCTGGGCGCGGCCCCGCCCACAGGCGTCAGCTTGCGCGCCGCCACCACCGCGCGTGCGAACGCCTCGCCGCCGGCGGCTTCCGCGATCGCCAGCAGCACGCGCCAATTGTCCGCCGCCCGGTCGCTCATCCAGCTCGGACAGGGCGGATCGCTCGCGCCGATACGTGTCCCCATATCTTGCGCCCAGCGCGCGCACTTGCGCGCGAGCACGCGCAGCTCCTCCACCCGGTCGAGCCGGAAACGTTCGACCCTCTCGTCCGCGCGCCGCCGGTGCATCGGGATGATCACGCTGCGGTCCATCACCGTGTCGGGCAACTCGCCGATCGACGCGATGGCAAGCGGCGCCCAGGTCGAGAACTCGCGCGGCTCGAAATCCTCGCCCACAGCGCGGATCAAGGCGCCGTCGCTGCCGTGGCCCGAATTGATCACGCCGCGCAATTCGTCGTTGCCGCTGATGAACGTGTCGCCCTCGTCGATCAGCAATGTCGGACGCACCATGGCCAGCGTGCGAAACATCGCCGCCGGCGTGATGTGGGCGGCAAGCAAGGGCTTGGCCGTCAAATTCTGCAACAGCCGCAGGCACGTCGTCTTGCCGCTGCCCTTTTCCGCCGACAGCACGGCAAGCCGCGGCGTAATTGCAAAGCGCTCGAACACGTAAGTATGCAGCGTCCACAGCGCCAGCGCCGGCGCCGCCCCTTCCGTCAACGACAAATAGCGCGCGAACGTCGCCTCCAGCGCCTCGATCAACACCGCGCCATCGACGGGCGAAGGCCACGGCTCGGGCAGCGCCAGCTTCAACACCGCACCTTGCCGCGCGACGTCGGACGAAACGGGGCCGCGCCCGCGCTCGACCGCACTGTCCAGCGTCGTCACGCGCACGCCGAGCTTTTCGGCTTCCGCGCTGCGCACCCGGTCGTAGTCGAACGCGGACAAAGCGGCGAGCCTCTTGACCGCCGCTTCCACCTCGCCGCCGCCGTCGCCGCCCATGGGCGCACGCGGTGCGCGCCGCGCCTCCTTCAGAGCAATCTCGCTCATGCTGCCTCGTCGTGTTGAGTGATGAAAACGTCGGGCGGCTTTAAGGCGCGGGCAAGCCGCCGCTCGATCTCGCGCCCCTCCGCCACACTGGGTGCCACGATGCCCGCGACCCGCCGCTCGACCAATTCCAGCGCCACCGCGTTCCATTTCAGCGGCAACAGCCCGCGGCACCGCGCGCCCAAATAACTCCAAACGCTCGCATGCATCGCCAGGCGCAAGCGCTCGTGAAAGCGCATGTCGTGAAACGCGCCGAGCCCGATCGCAACCCCGCGCCCGAACGTCAAGGCGTGGCGATAGGGCGGATCGGGCGCGAACGCCTCCAGATCCTCGATCTCGCCGAACTCGTCCTTGACCATGATCAAGATCGCGGGGTGTCCCGCCTCGTCTATGTCGAACGTCCGTGCACGGAACGTCACCGGCGCCACCGAAATCAGCTCCTGGGCGATGACGTCCAGCGGACACAAAGCTTCGATCCGCTCGCGCAGCGGCCGCGCGGCATCGGTCAGATGATGAGCCGACGCCTCGTGCATCGCCTCGATCACCGCGCCTTGCATGGCGTGGCGGTCGTTCACGAAAGTCACGCTTGCGGCGACAGCGCCAGCGCCGGCAGCGCCGCCAAGAACGCCTCGAGATCGCGTCTGAGCACGACCGTGCGCCGCCCGCACTTGCGCGCAACCAGCCGCCCCTCGCGCACGGCAATATAAAGCGCCGAACGCCCGATGCCGGTCACCTGACCCGCATGCTCGAGGCTGTAGGCTAGATTGTCTTTGAGGGAGATCTGCTGAACGAAGGAAAAATCGGACGCCGGCTCGGCCGCGTTCGTCATGGGGGAGGTTCCGTTGCTGAAGCGTTGCGGCTGAAAGGCGGTATGTGCCTCCCCGGCACGCACCTTCATCCGTGGGCGATAATATAAGCTAGAATTATAAAATAAGCAAGGCCGCACCACCACCCGCAACTGCGTTTTTGTGGATCGCAACCGCATCCGCCAACGCGGCTCGCAAAATCAATGGTGCTGGAATGCACCCCGGCATCTTGTCCATGAATTCGCATCGGGCGCTCGGTGTGAAACGGGTGATCGGAGCCTCGCCTCGCCTCAACTTCGCGCCTGTCGCGCTAGCAAACTCTGTGATCACGCCGCCGCGCGCTGACGCACCTCGCGCAACCGCCAAGCGCCCCGCTTAGGTTTCTCGAAATAAAGCTGCGCCGGCTTGGCGCCGCTCGAGGCCTTTCGGTCCCCCGTCTTGGCTCGGGCGACACGAAAAACATCGGAGAACTTGACCCTGCCGCCAAGTTGTTCCCGATAGAGTGCGCAGATGACGCCTTGCGCCCATTGCGGCGCGCCGCGCCCTTTCTCCCACAGCGCGACGGTTTGATCGCTATTGCCGAACATCCGCCCGACATCGGCCTGAGACAAATCCATCGCCTTGCGCAGGTACCGGAATTCCGCGCCCGTGAGTTGGCCCTTGCTCACGAGTTCGCGCGCGATTGCCTGCTGCAATCCTTCGATATCGGTAAAGCCGATGGCCGGGCCGTAATTGGTGTCGTGCCACTGATAGCCGTTCACCAGCCAAACATTCGGCAGACCGCAAATCCGGTAGTGGAACATCTTGTTATCTTCCTCTGCTCTCTTCCTTGATCACGGTCACGACAAGCAGGCGCGTGCGCCATTTGATGGCAACCGCAACCGACACGACATCTTCCGACAGGCTACGCTGCAACTCCACACGCCAGTCGCCCTTCACGCCGAGATAAGGTCCTTCGACAATGAGGCCGGTTCGAACGACTTTAAGGACATCGTCGATCGAAACACTGCGCCGTTCCATACGCTCGCGCGCGTGAGTTGAAATCAACAGCCGCGCATCATCCGATGCGATCTCACGGATGACCTTGCGAGCCTCCGCCGCGCTGAGCTTGTCGGGCTGCCGCTCGTCGTCCATATGACCTATAATTCTTATAGGTTAGGGAAATATCAAGGGGCGTGGTTCGCGCCCGCACCAAAAAGAAAAGCGCCGCTGCCCGGCGGGGCAACGGCGCGTTCACTATAACTGGTGCTGTTGGTGGGAATCGAACCCACGACCTACGCCTTACCAAGGCGTTGCGCTACCCCTACGCTACAACAGCGAAACCAAGGCGGCCCCTATAGCCTAGGGGAGTGGCCGAAGGGAAGGGGCGGCGGGGAATGGGGAATAGGGAATAGGGAATGGAGGTTGGGCGCGAAAATGGAACGCCATCACCCATTCCCCATCACCCAACACCCAATCCCCATCACCTCACTGCGACGCCTGCCCCGATCGGGCACGAAACGCCTGTGCCGCCCAAACCGCAATAACCGCCCGGATTCTTGTCCAGATACTGCTGATGATACTCTTCGGCATAATAGAACGTCGGCGCGTCCAGAATCTCGGTCGTGATCTGACCTTTGCCGGCCTTCGTCAGCGCCGCTTGATACGCATCGCGCGCCGCCTCCGCCGCTTTGCGTTGGCTCGCGTTCGTCACGTAAATCCCCGAGCGATACTGCGTGCCCATGTCGCCGCCTTGGCGCATGCCTTGCGTCGGGTCGTGGCTTTCCCAAAACGTTTTGAGCAGCGCCTCGAACGACACCGCCTTGGGATCGAACGCAACCAGCACAACCTCGTTGTGGCCGGTCATGCCGCTGCACACTTCTTCGTAAGTTGGGTTGGGCGTGAAGCCCGCGGCATAGCCGACGGCGGTCGAATACACGCCCGCTTGCTGCCAAAACTTGCGCTCCGCCCCCCAGAAACAGCCAAGCCCCACGATCACCGTCTCGACACCGGCCGGGAAGGGCCCCTTGAGCGGCGTGCCCAAAACCGTGTGCTTTGCCGGCACGCGCATCTCGCTCGCCCGCCCGGGCAACGCCTCGGCGGCGCTCGGCAACTCGGACTTCTTTTTCTTCAGACTGAATAGGGCCATGAGGTGCTCCTTGATTGAAGAAGAGATTGAACCACCAAGCGCACCAAGGTCACCAAGAAGTAAGAGGCTCACGCGAAGGCGCGAAGGAAGAAAAGCCGCGAATAAAGACCACAGGCGCTTCGCGCCAAAGAGTGAGGGAGGGCGCGCAGCGCCATTAAATGCCGAGGCTCAGAGCCAAATTTGCAAATACCCTTCGCGGCTTTTCTCCCTTCGCGCCTTCGCGTGAAACCTTTGTTCCTTCTTGGTGGCCTTGGTGCCCTTGGTGGTCCAACCTTCCTATTGTGCGGTCCCGACGATATAAGCTCGAACCCCGCGCCGCCAACCACCGAATGGGCGCCTGACGGCTTGGTGATCGATGAGTGATGATAAAGGGCGCAAAGTCCCCGGCAGCAAAGCCGACAACGGCAAGGCCAAGCGGCTGGAGGCGGCTCTGCGCGCCAACCTGAAACGCCGCAAAACCCAGGCAAGAGTGCAATCGACGCCTGCAACACCTGCCGCGCCCGCCGTCGAGCAGCCCGAAATTCCGCACAAGTCTGGGGAAAAATAGCGCAATTCGGCCCTGGCGGCGCCATTGTTCCGCCCCCATGCCTGCGTTAGAAGGACGCCTGAGAAAGCCGGTGCTTTGGCCGGCGGTGCGGTTGCAAAACAATTCCTGAGCGCTCGGGGGCCAATTGCTCTGCGATAGCGTAACCTTCAGCACAATGTGATTTGCGCCCGGCAATAAGGATGTTTGCGTGGATAGAATACAAATTCGCGGCGGCCGGCGCCTAAACGGCGAAATCCGCATCTCGGGCGCCAAGAACGCAGCCCTGCCGCTGATGGTGGCAAGTCTCCTCACCGACGAGCCGTTGACGCTGGCCTGCGTGCCCCATCTCACCGATATCTCCCAGCTCGCCGAAATTCTGGCGGGGCTCGGCGTCGAAATCACCATGAACGGCAACGGCCACGCCGAAGCCGCGATCGGCCGCGTCCTGAAACTGCATGCCAAGACCATCACCTCGACGGAAGCACCCTACGAACTCGTGCGCAAAATGCGCGCCAGCTTCCTCGTCATCGGCCCGCTGCTCGCGCGTTGCCACAAGGCGAAGGTCTCGCTGCCCGGCGGCTGCGCCATCGGCACCCGGCCCGTCGATTTGCATCTCAAAGGCCTTGAGGCCATGGGCGCGCAGATCGAATTGAAGGAAGGCTATGTCTACGCCAGCGCCCCCGGCGGTCTGCACGGCGCGCATATCCTATTTCCCTTCGTCTCCGTCGGCGCCACTGAAAATCTGATGATGGCCGCCTCGATCGCGAAGGGCACGACGATCATCGAGAACGCGGCCTCCGAACCCGAAATCATCGACCTCGGCCATTGCCTGCAAGCGATGGGCGCCAAGATCGAGGGCCTCGGCACGCGCACGCTGACGATCGAAGGCGTCGAACGTTTGAAAGGCACCAGCCACACCGTGCTGCCCGACCGCATCGAAACCGGCACCTACCTGATGGCGGTGGCGGCGGCCGGCGGCGAAGTCGAACTCGTGGGCACGCGCGCCGATCTGCTGGGCGGTGTCATCCCGCTGCTCGAAAGCGCCGGCGTCCACATCCAGGCCACGAACCGCGGCATGCGTGTCGCGCGCAACGGCGTCCACTTCACCGGCGTCGACGTCACGACCGAACCCTATCCCGGCTTCCCGACCGATCTGCAAGCCCAGCTGATGGCCCTAATGGCGACCGCCAACGGCGTCTCGCACATCTCCGAAACGATCTTCGAAAACCGCTTCATGCACGTGCCGGAATTGATGCGCATGGGTGCCGACATCACGATCGAACATCAAACCGCAACCGTGCGCGGCGTCGAACGCCTGCACGGCGCGCCGGTGATGGCGACCGATCTGCGCGCCTCCGTCAGTTTGATCATTGCCGGGCTTGCGGCCGAGGGTGAAACTATCGTCAACCGCGTCTATCACCTCGACCGCGGCTTCGAACGCATCGAAGAAAAACTCTCAGCCCTCGGGGCCGACATCAAGCGGGTAAAGGGCTGATCGGCGCATGACGGGTCTTCGCCTTCGCGCCGTCGATCCGATGGACCTCAGCGTCGTGTCCGCGCACGTGCAGGACGCGATCGCGCAGGTCGGCGACATCGCCTATGTCCCGGCCAAGCGCCGCTTCGCGCTCATGCTCAACCGCTTCATGTGGGAAGACGTGACCGGCCCCGAAAAGATCGCGCGCGCGGACAAAAACGCCCCCTACCGCCGCGTGCGCGCCGCCATGCACTTCGATGCGGTGGAGCGCGTCCAGCACCAAGGCCTGCGACTCGGCCGCAAAGACGCGGTCGCCGAACTGCTGACGCTCGCCTTCGAACCGTTGAGCGAACCGGCCGGCGTGATCAAGATGACTTTTGCCGGCGGCGGTGTCATTAAGCTGAACGTCGAATGCCTCGACGTCTGGCTGACCGATGTAAGCGCGCCGTGGCCCACGCCGCATCTGCCCGGCCACGGCACGGACACCGA
Organism: Alphaproteobacteria bacterium; assembly: GCA_021413465.1. Classification (GTDB taxonomy): domain Bacteria; phylum Pseudomonadota; class Alphaproteobacteria; order Micropepsales; family Micropepsaceae; genus SZUA-430. The sequence continues at coordinate 8,302 of JAIOQG010000165.1, forward strand.
AGAACCTTTGGGCTGATTGCGTGCGCCATCTCCTTTTCGCTGTCATCCCGGAAGTTAGGCGAGCCCGTTGCGAAGCAACGGTTTTTGCGCGCCTTACTATCCGGGACCCAGGAGACTGGGTTCCGTGCGTGTCACACCTGGGTCCCGGATCGCTGACTTTCCCGGCGAAGCTTCGCTTCGGGAAAAGTCGCGTCCGGGATGACAACGAATTTAAAGTGCACTGACCCATGCCTTCTTGGTTAGATCAAGCCAAACCCGACTTCGACGAAACCTTTGCGCACCTGTTGGCGCAAAAGCGCGAAACCGCCGCCGACGTCGCCGATGCCGTGCGCACAATCGTCGCCGATGTAAAGGCGCGCGGCGACGATGCGCTTTTCGATCTCACGCGCCGCTTCGATCGTTTCGACCTGACGCCGGCCACGCTGCGCATCGGCACGGCGGAAATCGCCGCCGCCAAAAAAGCCGTCGCGCCGCAAACGCTGCAGGCGCTCGCATTCGCCGCCGAACGCATCAAGTCCTTCCATCGGCGTCAATTGCCCAAAGACGATCTGTATACGGATCAAACCGGCGTGACGCTGGGTTTGCGCTGGACGCCGGTCGATGCCGCGAGCCTCTACGTGCCGGGCGGTCTCGCCGCCTATCCCTCAAGCGTGTTGATGAACGCGATTCCCGCAACGATCGCCGGCGTCAAGCGCCTCGTCGCCGTAACGCCCGCGCCCGACGGCAAACTCAATCCCCTGGTCTTGGTCGCAGCCGACCTCGCCGGTGTGCACGAAATCTATCGCATCGGCGGCGCCCAAGCCGTCGCCGCTCTCGCCTTCGGCACCAAATCGATCTCAGCCGTCGACAAGATTGTAGGCCCCGGCAACGCCTTCGTCGCCGAAGCCAAGCGCCACGTCTTCGGTCACGTCGGCATCGACTCGATCGCAGGCCCCTCCGAAGTGCTGATCGTTGCCGACAAGCACAATGATCCCGCCTGGATCGCCGCCGATCTGCTCGCCCAGGCCGAGCACGACGAAAGCGCCCAAAGCATTTTAATCACCGACGACGAAGCCTTCGCGCGCGCCGTCGCCGCCGAGGTCGAGCGCCAACTCGCCGTCCTGCCGCGCGCCGCCATCGCGCGCGCCAGCTGGCAAAACCACGGCGCCATCATTCTCGTGCGCGACCTGTCCGCGGCACCCGCGCTCGCCGATCGCATCGCGCCGGAACATCTGCAAGTTTGCCTCGCCGACCCGAACCCCATCGCCAACAAGGTCCGCCACGCCGGCGCAATCTTCTTGGGCGCGCACACGCCCGAAGCCATCGGCGACTACGTCGGCGGCCCGAACCACGTTCTGCCCACCTCGCGTTCGGCGCGCTTCTCCTCGGGCTTGGGCGTCATCGATTTCATGAAGCGCACGACGATCGTCGGTTGCAGTGCGCAAGCGCTCGCAGCCTTAGGCCCCCACGCCGCGACGCTGGCCGATGCCGAAGGCCTCGACGCCCACGCCCGTTCGATCCGTATCCGGATGAACCAATGACGCCAGAGGACGAAACGCCGTCGACCACAAGGCTGATCGCCGTCGACCTCGATGAGGCAAGCATCTCTCATCGCGGTCCCGACGTCGACCACGAGCGCCGCATCGCGATCTTCGATCTGCTCGAAACGAACCACTTCGAACCCATCGGATCGAGCGGCGGCCCCTATCGCCTTCGTCTCGCCCTGCAGGAAAACCGCTTGGTCTTCGAAATCGCGCTCGAAGACGGCGCCGCGCATGCGCTGCACGTTCTCTCGTTGACGCCGTTGAAGCGCGTCATCCGCGACTACTTCGTCGTCTGCGACACCTACTACCAAGCCATCCGCACCGCCTCGCCCTCGCAGATCGAAGCGATCGACATGGGACGGCGCGGCTTGCACGACGAAGGCTCGCAGCTGCTGCGCGATCGCCTCACCGGCAAGGTTGCCGTCGACCACGACACTGCGCGCCGGCTGTTCACGCTGATCTGCGCGTTGCACGTCAAGGTCTAGAGTTCATGGCGCGCGGACCCAACGGCGAAGACCTGCCCGATGCCGTGCTGTTTTCCTGCACGCACAACGCCATCCGCTCGCCGATGGCCTGGGCCTTGATGCGCCACCTCTTCGGCGCGCAGGTCTATATCGAATCGTGCGGCGTAAAGGCCGGCGTGCTCGATCCGATGGCGGTCGAAATCATGGACGAAATCGGCATCGACCTGTCGCAGTTGCATCCCAAATCGTTCGAGATGCTGGCCGACACCTCGTTCGATCTCATCATCACCTTAAGCCCGCAGGCGCGCCACAAAGCGCTCGAACTCACGCGCGCCATGGCGGTCGAAGTCGAATACTGGAAAGTGCCCGATCCCAGCGCCTATGAGGGCACGCGCGAACAGCGCCTCGCCAATTATCGCCAAGCGCGCGACACCATCTTCGCCTTCCTGAAAGAACGTTTTGCCGCGCGTCCCGCACCTGAGCCGTAAGATGGCCCGGCAAATACAGCCGTTCGTCAAGGTTTGAGCCAAGTCCAAGCCTTATGCCACCTTGATTTATTGGATTTCGCTGCCCATTCTCCGGCCCGAATTTGAGGCATCAAGGACACCGAATGTCGAAAGAAGAATTACTGAGTTTCGAAGGTACCGTGGTCGAACTTCTGCCCAACGCCACTTTTCGCGTGAAGCTCGACAACGATCACGTCGTGGTGGCGCACACCGCGGGCAAAATGCGCAAGAACCGTATTCGTGTATTGGCCGGCGACAAAGTGACGGTCGAGATGACGCCCTACGACCTCACCAAGGGCCGCATCGTCTATCGCAGCAAATAGCGCGATCGATGGTGGCGCAGCCCACGCCGCCGCGTATTCCATGACCTCCAAGCGACCCGATCTGATCTTAGCGAGCGCCAGCCCGCGCCGTCTTCAACTGCTCGATCAAATCGGCATCGTGCCCGATCGCGTCGTGCCGGCCGATATCGACGAAGCGGCGCTGGCAAAGGAAGTGCCGCGCGTCCACGCGTTGCGCATTGCCATCGAAAAAGCAAAAACGGCCTACGCTCGGCTCGGCGCTGAAAGCCGTGCGGTGATCCTAGCCGCCGACACGGTCGTCGCCTGCGGCCGGCGCATTCTCCCCAAGGCCGAAGATGACGCTACCGTCATCAAATGCCTCGAATTATTGTCGGGACGCAGACATCAAGTGATCACGGCCGTGGCTCTCATCGACGCAACCGGAAAACTCCGCACGCGGATCGTCGACACGAAAGTTTCGTTTCGCAGGCTGGATGCGGAAGAAATCGCCGACTACGTCAGAATGCGAGAGGGCGTGGGCAAGGCCGGCGGCTATGCCATCCAAGGCCGGGCCGCCATGTTCGTGCGTTCGCTCAACGGCTCCTACACGAATGTGGTGGGATTGCCTCTCACCGAAACCTTTCAGTTGCTGAAGGCGTGCGGCATCGCGTGAACCTGCTAGACTGCGCCGCAATCGCAACTGCTTTGCCGGAAATATAGTACCGATGGCGTCTGAAGTTCTGATCAACGTCGGCCCGGCGGAAACCCGGGTCGCATTCGTCGAAGAATCGCGTCTGAGCGAAGTCTTCCTCGAACGCACGATCGAACCGGGCGGCAACGCGCGCGCCGGCCGCCACGGACATCGCTTGCTCGGCAACATTTTGCTCGGCCGCGTTCAGCGCGTCTTGCCGGGCATGCAAGCGGCCTTTGTCGATCTGGGTTTGGAGAAGGCGGGCTTCCTTGCCGCGCGCGAGGCGCGGTGCCTGTCCGATCTGCCGTCCTTCATGGATCAACCCTGCATCAGCAAATGCGTACGCGAAGGCGAATCCGTCGTCGTGCAAGTGATCAAGGATCCCATCAGCGAAAAAGGCGCGCGCCTGTCGGCCAACGTCACCTTGGCGGGCCGCTTGGTCGTGCTGGTGCCGAACCAGTCGGGCGTCGCCCTGTCGCGCCGCATCGACGACGAGGCGGAACGCGCGCGCTTGACCGGCATCCTCTCCGACATCATGGCCAACGATCCGCGCGCCGCGACGGGGGCCGGTTACATCGTTCGCACGGCCGCATTGTCGGCAACGAAAGACGACATCGCCTCCGACATTGCCCGCCTCGGCGACGAGTGGCGCATCATTCAGGCGCGCCGCACCATGGCGAAGGTGCCGGCCACGCTTTACCACGACCTCGATCCCGTCGAACGCACGATGCGCGACGGCGTCGACGAAGACACGACGCGCGTCTTGATCGACAATGCCGATGCCGTCGCGCAAGCGCGCGCCTACGCCATGCGCGCCATGCCCGAAGCGCTCGACAAGATTCACCACTTCAACGGCCCCGGCGAACTCTTCGATCTCTACGGCATCGAAGCCGAGCTTGAAGCGTTTCTTTCCCCGCGCGTGCGCTTGCCCTCGGGCGGCTGGATCACCTTCGAAACGACGGAAGCGCTGACCTCCGTCGACGTCAACTCGGGCAGCTACACCGAAGCGACCGGCCTCGAACAAACCTCGCTGAAAACCAATATCGAAGCCGCCGCCGAAATCGGACGCCAACTGCGTTTGCGCGGCATCGGCGGCTTGATCGTCATCGATTTCATTCATCTCAACGAACCCGAAAACATCGGACAAGTGCTCACTGTGCTCGCCGACAGCGTCACCAAGGACCGCACGCCGACGCAAATCCTGCCCATGTCGGCCTTCGGTCTCGTCGAAATGACGCGCAAACGCGTGCGCGAACCGTTGTCGAAATTGTTCACCGAAGTCTGTGATCCCTGCCACGGCCACGGCCGCGTGAAGACGGTGGTCTCCGTCGCGGCCGAACTGTTGCGCCGCGTCGCGCGCGAGGCAAAGGCGCGCCCGGGAACAAAGCTCGCCGCCTATGCGGCACCCGAAGTCGTGCGTTGGATCGAAGCCCAGGGCGACGACCTAACCCAGTCGATGCGCAGATACGCCGCCGCCGGTTTGCGCTTCGAAGCACGCCCGCAATTCGCCCGTGCCACGTTCGACGTCGGTGCCGACCAATGACCGAACAAACCGCAAGACCCTGTCCGATTTGTAAAAGACCCGAAGACGCACGCTTGCGTCCCTTCTGCTCGAAACGCTGCGCCGATGTCGATTTATCGCGCTGGCTCAAAGGCTCGTACGCCATCCCGGCGGAAGAGGCCGTCCCCGACGTGATCGAGGACGATCAATGACGCCGGGCGGAGCGCTGCGCGCGCGCTTGCAAAAAGGCGTTCTCGTCGCCCCCGGCGCCTATGACGCCCTAACCGCGCGCATCGCAACCCAAGCCGGCGCCGAAGCGGTCTACATGACGGGTTTCGGTGTCGCCGGCTCCCTGCTCGGCGTTCCGGACATCGGCATCGTCACGGCAACGGAAATGATCGATCGCGTGCGCGCGCTTTCTGCCGCCTCAGCGCCGGTGCCCTTGATCGCCGACGGTGACAACGGTCATGGCGGCACCGCCAACGTCGAACGCCTCGTGCGCGCCTACGAACAAGCCGGCGCCGCCTGCATCCAACTCGAAGATCAAGTGCTGCCCAAACGTTGCGGCCACATGGACGGCAAAGAAGTCGTATCGCTGGAAGAAGGCGCAACCAAAATCCGCGCCGCCGTGCGCGCCCGCACCAGCCGCGATTTCCAGATCATGGCCCGCACCGACGCGCGCAGTGTTCTGGGTTTCGACGAAGCCCTGCGCCGCGCCGATGCCTACCTAGAGGCCGGCGCCGATCTGCTGTTCGTCGAAGCGCCGCAAAGCGAAACCGAACTGCGCACGATTGCGCAACGCTTTAAGAATGTGCCGCTTGTCGCCAACATGGTCGAAGACGGCAAGACGCCGATGCAAAGCGCAGCCGACCTCGGCGCGCTCGGCTTTCGCTTGGTGCTGTTCCCGATCTCGGCGCTCCTGGCCGCCGCGCGCACCGCGCAGCGCGTCTACGCCGGCCTTCTCGCCAAAGGCGCGCCTGACCCGGAAGTCGACCGCGTCACGTTCCAAGCCTACAACGAAATCGTGGGCTTGAGCGCCTATCTGAAGCGCGAGTAATATTTCGGCGCGGTCGGGGAGGCGCGATATAATGCTGAAAGGCACTTGTCATTGCGGCGCAGCGCATTGGACCCTTGAGGGCGATCCAGGCTCGATAACGGCGTGCAATTGTACGCTTTGCCGACGATACGGCGCACTCTGGGCCTACGACTATGAAAACGAGCGTATCCGCGTTTCGGGGCCCAGCTCAGTTTATACGCGCGCCGGCAAAGCGGACCCGGCGCTTGAAATTCACTTCTGCCCGACATGCGGTTGCGTGCTTTGCTGGCGCGGTCTGCGCCCTGAGCAAGGCGGACGCCGACGTATCGCCGTCAACATTCGACTTGCGCCTCCCGAGGCGGTCGCAGACCTCCCGATTGACCGCTTCGACGGACTCGATACGTTCGACGATCTTCCTAAGGACGGCCGCTGCGTTCGGGACCTGTGGTTTTAGACTGACGAGCCGCGCGCGCAGCGCCTTGGGGTTCGACGAAGCCCAAGGCGCATTCAACCGTGCCGATCGCGTTAGTGCCGGCGTCCGCCGTGGTGCCGCCCGCCCCAGCCGTGATGTCTGCCGCCCCAATCGCCATGCCTCAAACCGCGATGTCCGCGCCAACGATTGTCCCAATGCGGCCGGTGGTGGCCGAACCATCCATAGGGAACAAAGCGCTGATGCCGGCGATGAAAGCGCGGCCGCTCGTAGTAACCGCTGTAATAGGGGCGGGGATAATAGTTCGAATAACCGCAAGGAACGTAAGCGCGGTAATACGGGTCGTAACATCCGCCACCGCCGTAATAAGCAGGGCCGTAATGCCCGCCATAGCCGCCATAGCTGCTGACCTGAATGCCGAACCCATTCGATCCGACATAGACGCCGAAACTATCGGCCTTGGCCTGCACGCTGGTCGTGACGCTCGCGGCGATCAAAGCCAGCGCGCCGAACGCAATGCTGAGTGCCTTCATGGCTGTGCTCCCAATTTCCCCCGAAGTCCCCAGGAAATTCTCGAAAAAGCCGCCTGAACCGCGGATGAACGATCGGTTCAGTTTCGTGAACGCCAACGGCAATCGCAGCCGTTATCCGCCTAACAATTCATCACAAGTTTTCCCTGCACCGTCCCGCTCTCCATCAGCGCATGAGCTTGCCGCACCACTTCCGCCGACATTTTTCCCAAATTTTGCGTGGGTGGCGGCGAGAGCGCCGCCCGATCGAACAGCCGCGACAGGTGCTCGAGCATCACCCGGTATTTCATCCAGTTCGCGCGGTCGTCGCTCAGAGAGTAGGCGTGCGCGCCCACCGAATGAAACGACGCGTTCTTCTCGAACAAAATCTCGAAATCGTCCACGCTTGGCGCCTCGGTAACGGACGCCAGATTACCGTCCAGCGCGAGCAGCGCGCAGCACGACGACAGCATTTTGCCGCCCACGAGGTCCAAGGCCGCGTCAAAGCCGCCGCCGTTTTGCTCGATGGCGCGCTCGACGAAGCCCTCTTGCTTGTAGTCGACGATTTGCGCCGCACTCACGCCGCATCGTTCGCTCAAATAGGCACGGCTTCTCGCGCTCCCCGCCGTGGTCACCAGCTTCCGCACACCCATTTGCCGCGCAAGCATGATCGCAAACGTGCCCACGCCCCCCGCACCACCGGCAACGAACAGCGATGTGCTCTCGCCAACCTGTGCCTTTTTCAACGCCAAGCTCGCCGTGATAGCGGCCACCGGCACGGCGGCGGCCTCTTCATGCGATAGGGAGGCGGGCTTCCGCGCCACAAGTTCTGCCGGCACGCTGACAAACTCCGCATAGGTGCCGCTGCTCGCGCGATTGCAGACATAGCTGAAAACCTCGTCCCCGATTTTGAAGCCGGTGACCTCGTCGTGCACGGCATCGACGGTGCCCGACAGGTCGCGGCCCAAGATCATCGAGCGCACATGCGTGCTTTCAGGACGCCCTTTGCGAATCTGGAAATCAACCGGATTGAACGACACGGCCCTGACTTTGATCCGCACCTCACCCTTGCCCACATCGGGCATCGGCAACTCAGCCGTGACGAAATTATCTGCACTGCCAAATGCGCGGAGCACGATCGCTTTCATGGCTCAGGCCGACCGCCCGCGCCCCTCGATCGGCCAAATTTCGACCAACCGGTCGCTGTCGACGACGTGATAGACATCGTAGAGATTGACCGTCGGGTCGCAGTGCGGCGCCGTGCAGCAAACGGTGCTGCCCAGCGGCAAGTGCTTGTCGGCGCCGCCCAGCATGATGCCGCCTTGCTCGTCGCCGAAGAAGAAATAGTTCGCCCCGTCAGGCGCACCGGAATGCAGCACCGGCGCACCGGCCTCCGTCGCAAACGACTTCAAACCCGCATCGGTCGTGACGAGGCCCGGCATGTTGGCGCTGATCACCGTCGACTGCACGAACAACGCGCTTTCGAACGGCAATGGCGCGGCATTTGCGATTTTCACCTCGCAATACTGCTTGTCCATGAAGACGTAAGAACCCGCCTGCAGCTCGGTGAACACGCGCGCCTCGGCGTCGATATTGTAGGTACCGGTTCCGCCGCCGGAAACGATGGGGCAGGCGATACCGTTGGCAACGATCAGATCGCGCGTATCGCCCAGCAACTTCAGCGCTGCCAGCGATTGCGTTCGCCGATCGGGAAATTCCGGCACATGCTGTAACTGCCCGGCATATCCCTGCAATCCCATGAACTGTAAATCGGCTGACGCAACAATCCGCTTCGCCAGCTCGAGCGCGCGCGCGCCCGGCGCAATGCCCGTGCGATGCAAGCCGATATCGACGTCGACCAGAACCTTCAACCGCTTGCCGCTCTCGCGGGCGGCACCACTGTAGCCGTCGACGCAAACCGCACTATCGGCCACGATCATGAAGTCGTTGAGCTTGGCGTTCAATTTCGCAATGCGCGCAAACCCCTGGGCCACGACAACGGGGGAGGTGACGAGCAGGCCTTCAATGCCGCCCTCGGCCAACACTTCCGCTTCGCCGAGCTTTGCGCAACACACCCCGACCGCACCGGCGGCAAGTTGTTTGCGCGCAATCGTCACGGACTTATGCGTTTTTGCATGCGGGCGCAGCTTCAGTCCCACACGATGGCAATGCTCCTGCATGGCCGTCACGTTACGCTCGAAGGCGCGAAGATCGACCACCAACGCCGGCGTCGCCAGCGCGTGCCGGCCGGCGGCTTGGCCGATCAGAGACTCATTCAAATAAGCATGGGAGGGGGGCATAATCCGACTTTCGAAAATGGCGCGTTAAGATGCAGCGAACAACATGTCGGCAAAGGTCGCAAGCTTCACGTAGCCGATGCGCTGATAAATTCGGTTGGTGAGCGGATTGTCGGCATCCGCAAACAAGCAGCACCAAAGTCCACCCGTCAGCACCTTCTGCGACAGCGCCGCGGTTAGCGCCGCCGCAAAACCATGGCCGCGCCGCTCGTCCGGCGTATAGACCCCGGAAACCCGTGCGCCAAGCGCCGCAACGGGTCTCAGCCGCGCCGTCGAAACGGGTTAGCCGCGATATTCCCACACAAAGAAAGTATGATCGCTCAGACCCTCGTCGACAAAGCGCGTAATGTAATCGAGTTCGCGTTCTGCCGCCGGCAAACCTGCGTCGACGGCAAACGCCATCTCCCACTTGAGAATGAGATCGCGTTCGTCCGCGCGCGCCGGCCG
>JAIOQG010000166.1 GCA_021413465.1 Alphaproteobacteria bacterium
GAGACCGGCGGAACCGATCGCGTAGCCTTTGGTGACGGCTTTCGTCGTGTTTCCAACGGCGTCGAGCGCGTCGGTCGTCTTGCGAACTTCTTTGTCGAGGCCCGCCATTTCGGCAATGCCACCGGCGTTGTCGGTCACCGGGCCGAACGCGTCGAGGGCGACGATGAAGCCCGCGAGTGCCAACATCGTCGTGGTCGCGATCGCAACGCCGAACAGGCCCGCGAGCGTGTAGGTGACGATGATACCCCAAACAATGACGAGCGCCGGCAGTGCCGTCGCTTCCATCGAAACGGCGAGGCCCTGAATGACGTTGGTGCCGTGGCCGGTGACGGACGACTTTGCGATGGAGCGCACGGGGCGATAGCCGGTGCCGGTGTAATACTCAGTGATCCAGACAAGTAGTCCGGTGACCGCGAGGCCAGCGATGCCGCACAGGAACAACTTCATGCCGTTGAAAGTTAGGTTACCGGCCGTGAGTTGCGTTTCGAAGCCGACGAATTGGTAGGTGACCCAGCCCACCAAAATCAACGAGATGCCGGCCGTCGCGATCAAGCCCTTGTACAAGGCGCCCATGATGTTCTTCGAGCCGCCAAGGCGAACGAAAAACGTGCCGATGATCGATGCGATAATGCAAACACCCGCGATCAGCAGCGGGTACATCATCATCATCGCTTTGCCTTCGGCAAAGTAGATCGAGGCGAGAACCATCGTGGCGCCGATCGTCACGACATAGGTCTCGAACAAGTCCGCGGCCATGCCGGCGCAATCGCCGACGTTGTCGCCAACATTGTCAGCGATCGTCGCGGGGTTGCGTGGATCATCTTCGGGAATTCCGGCCTCGACCTTGCCGACCATGTCGCCACCGACGTCCGCACCCTTGGTGAAGATGCCGCCGCCGAGACGGGCAAAAATCGAGATGACGGACGCGCCGAGCGCGAGCGCAATGAGCGCTTCCACGACGACGCGGTTATCGGCTGGATTGTTGACGTCGTAACCAACGATGCCGGTCAAAATGCCGTAGTAGCCGCCGATGGCCAGCAGAGCCAAGCCGACGACCAGCATGCCGGTGGACGCACCTGACTTGAACGCGATTGCAAGGCCCTGAGACAGGCCCTTGCGCGAAGCTTCTGCGGTGCGAACGTTGGCGCGAACCGAAACGTACATGCCGATGAAGCCCGCAGCCCCCGACAGTGTCGCGCCAATGACAAAGCCGAGCGGCACGATCAATGACCAGAATGCCAATGCCACGACGCCCGCCACGACGGCGGCGACGATTGCAATGGTTGTGTACTGGCGATTCAGATAGGCCGAGGCGCCTTCTTGAATGGCGGCGGCGATTTCCTGCATCCGCGCATTGCCGGCGGGTGCGCTCAACACGGACTGGATGGCCCAGACGCCGTAACCGAGCCCCGCGACCGCGCAGAGCAAAACAATAAGAAGTCCCGTATCCATGCCTCGAACCTTTTCCTTGTAATTGCCAAGCGCCGGGGTGTCCGGCACTGGGGCTTGGACCGGGGATGAGCGCTGCACAAGTCAGCTCGACAATGGCCGACTCGCTTGGCCCCCCGGCCAAAAAGAGGCGGGAACATGCCAAAGCGCCTAGGTGCTTGCAATACGAAACGGCGCAGAAATGCGGGAAACTTGGCACTTGGCGGCGCGGCGCGTTAGCGCGGGAGGGCGTTAGTTGCCGCCCTGCGTCGCATTCTGCAGGTCGACAACCTTAATCACGCCCGGCCCCACCACCGTGTCGCACACGCGCAAAAGACGGGCGGATAGGCCAACCAAATCTACAACTGAGGGGTCATTGTTGAGTGCAATCGAAGGCCCATGAACCTCACGCAGGAAGGCATCCTGAATGTAGGGAACTTTCTCAAGCAACATCGAACGTTGGTCGGCGTCGTTTAGTTTGAGTCTGACCCTTAAGTAGACGTAGCTCTTGAGCTCGCCGTCGACGTTGACCGGAGAGACCAGCCCCGGCATTTCCAGGCTAGGCTCGCTCGGCGTGCCTGGAGCCCGTTCTTCTTTGCCTTCTGCCTCACCGTGTTCGGCCGGTTCCTTGGCAGGACTTTTTTTTGCGCTAGACGCCCAAGCGGGCAAAGCGCTCGTCGCGCACACAAGAAACGCGAGCGCAAAGAGGACGCGCAACTATTGCCTCCAAACTATTGGGCGGGCGTGGGTACCCGACCGGTTTTTGCATTGGCATCCTTCTGCGCTTGGGAGCCCAGAACGATGATCAAAAGTATCAACGCCAAGATGAAACGCATGTCAGGCACTCCATTCACCCGACAGGCATTGTGCGCCTTGCGCTTTTAATATCCGGTGAAGTCTTAATTCATTACCAATTCAGAAATGGGTGAAGCCGCGACGCTCGAAATTGAGGCGTTCGCCGCCGGCGCCCATCACCAAAACCTCCCGTCCCTTGGTGGTTCGGCCAATTCGAGAGAGTTTCGTTTTCGTGCGCTCCGCCAAAGCCATAATGCGCTTCCGGCGGGAGACCGGCGCCGCGACAACCAATTCGTAATCGTCCCCACCCGTTAACAACTCGGAAAGGGACATTCGCTTGGCCGCCGTCGCCGCCCGCGCTGCCGCCGACAGCGGCACAGCCCCCGCTTCGACGATGACGCCTAAACCAGACTGTTCGCTCATGTGCCCTAAATCTGCGATCAGGCCGTCGGACACATCGAGGCAGGCATGCGCGATGCCATGCAAGAGCATGCCAAATTTCAAACGTGGCTCGGGCACGCGATAACGGGCGAGCACAGTGGCACGGTGTTTATCGTCGAAGTCGACAAGTTCGCCCTGCCCCACCCTGAGGCCCAGGGCGGCGTCGCCGATCGTCCCCGACACCCATATGTCGTCTTCGAGTTGGGCGCCGGCGCGGGTCAACATATGCCCCTGCGGCACCTCACCGATCGCCGTCACACTTATGGTTAGCGGCCCGGGGGTCGCCACGGTGTCACCACCCACGAGCGTCACGCCAAAGTGCGCTTGATCGCGTTTGAGGCCGGCAGCGAAAGACTTCAACCAAGGCTCGTCGATCGCGGGCGGCAACGCGAGCGTCAGGAGATAGACTCGCGGCGTCGCACCTTTGGCCGCGAGGTCGGAGATATTCACACGCAGCGCTTTTTGCGCGATCTCATTCGCTGGGTCGCCCGGCAAAAAGTGGACGCCCGCAACAATGGCATCGGTCGTGAGCACGAGGTCTTTTCCAGCCGTGGGTCGCAGATAGGCGGCATCGTCCTTGAGACCGAACGCACCCGCTTCTTTGCCGGCGAGCGGCGCAAAATACTTCGCTATCAACTCGAACTCGCCGAGCCGTTTCGCGTCGTGGGTCATTGTTCGGGGAGCGGGACCGGACTTTGCTCGACCGAGCGGAGCTCGCGCGCCAAGCGGTTAAGCAGGCCGCCGAGAAATGCCATCTCTTCGCCTTCTTCGAAGAAGGCGGCGGCGACGTTCATGTACTCGTGGACGACGACACGGGCGGGAACCAACGGACGCGCGATCAGTTCGAACGTGGCGGCGCGCATTATCGCGCGCATCGTCGGATCGATGCGGTCGAACGGCCAGTCCTTCACGAGATAGCCCGCTATGGCCTTGTCGATTTCGGCCTGTTTGGCGACGACGCCGCGCACGAGATCTGAAAAATACTTCTCGTCGGCTTCGGCGTATTGATCGCCTTCGATTTCTTGACCCAGGCGATGGGCGATGAATTCGCGCAAGGCCGTTTCGCAGTCTTGATCGGCGAGTTCCATTTGATACAGCGCTTGCACCACGGCCAACCGCGAGGCGCTGCGCGAGCGGCCATCGGTGCGGCGCTTCGAGCGTTGGGGCTCCGGCGTGTTCATCTATTTCGACCCGAGTCCCAATTGGCGGCGGAGCGCCACCATGGCGAGCGCCGCTGTTGCGGCGGCGCCACCTTTGTCTTCGACCTTGTTCGCGTCGACCCGCGCCCAAGCCTGATCCTCGTTCTCGACCGTCAAAATGCCGTTGCCGATTGCGAGACGCTGATTGACGGCAAGGTCCATAAGCCCGCGCGCCGATTCATTGGCAACCGTCTCGTAGTGCGACGTTTCCCCGCGAATGACGCAGCCGAGTGCGACATAACCGTCAAAAGCGCGGCCCGCGGCATGGCCGGAGGCGTGCGCCATGGCAATGGCGCCGGGAATTTCGAATGCGCCGGGAACCGTAATCTTCTCGAATTCGCCGCCTGCCGCCTTCAGTACGGTTATCGCGCCCGTCAGCAAAGCGTCGGATATGTCGGCATAGAAGCGCGCTTCTACGATCAGAATTTTCGTCATAGCGCCTTACCTTTCGTAGTCCGACCCGACGATGCGCGTGCCGACCACGCGCAAGCCGTACCCGTCCAGGCCGACGATAGTCTTCGAGGCCGAGTTCGTCAGCAAAATCATTTCACGCACGCCCAGATCGAGGAGAACCTGGGCACCGACCCCGTATTCCTTCAAGCGGCGCGGCGCGGCCTCAGGCCTTGCTTCGGTCCGCAGCAACAGGTCAGAGATGTAGGTCGAACGCGTCTCGCGAATGAGAACGACGACGCCGCGGCCTTCTTTTCCGATCAATTCCATCGAGCGCGCCAGAATATCGTCCTTGCCGCCCTGTACCGCGAGTAGATCGTCAAGCAGATTGACGGCGTGCATGCGCACGAATACCGGACCCGGGGCCGAAATGTCGCCCATCACCAGCGCGATGTGCTCGGCGTATTCGAGCGTGTTGATGTAGAGCATCATTTTGAAACGGCCGCCGTGATGGCTGTCGATTTCCGTTTCTACAGAGCGCGTGATGAAGTGATCGTGGCGACGGCGATAGGCGATGAGATCGGCAATCGTGCCGACTTTCAGGCCATGAAGTTGCGCGAACTTCACGAGATCGGGCAGACGCGCCATCGTGCCGTCGTCATTCATGATTTCGCAAATGACGCCAGCCGGATAAAGGCCCGCCAAGCGCGGTATGTCGATGGCGGCTTCCGTGTGGCCGGCGCGGACGAGCACGCCGCCGCGGCGGGCGACGAGCGGAAAGACGTGTCCGGGCGTGACGATGTCGTTGCGGCCTTTTGTCGGGTCGATCGCGACGCTGATGGTACGGGCGCGATCGTGCGCGGAGATACCTGTGGTGACGCCTTCCTTCGCTTCGATCGACACCGTGAAAGCCGTTTGATGTTGCGTGCCGTTCTCGCGCGACATCATCGGCAAGCTGAGTTGTTCCGCACGCTCATTGGTGAGCGCCAGGCAAACGAGGCCGCGTGCGTGTTTGGCCATGAAGTTGATGACGTCGGGCGTCGCCATTTGAGCGGGGATGACGATGTCGCCTTCGTTTTCGCGATCCTCGGCATCCACGAGGATGAACATACGCCCGTTGCGCGCATCCTCGATGATCTCTTCCGGCGTCGAAATGAAGTCATGGAATTCGCTGCGACTCATGCGAACTCCTTCAGGCGTGCAAGATAGCGCGCAAGCATGTCGATCTCGATGTTCACTTTGTCGCCCGATTTGACCGCGCCCCAGGTCGTGACCTTTGAGGTGTGCGGAATGATGTTGACGCCGAAGGCGGTGCCGTCGACGTCGTTGACGGTCAACGAAATGCCGTCGAGTGCGATCGAGCCTTTGGCGGCAATGAATTTCGCCAGCTGTTTCGGTGCGCGTATCTTGATACGGGTCGAATCCCCTTCCGGGGCGACCGACACGACGTCGCCGACGCCATCGACGTGGCCGCTGACGATATGGCCGCCGATCTCCTCGCCCACCTTTAGCGACCGTTCCAAATTCACGCGCGTGCCCGGCGCCCACGCGCCCAGCGTCGTCTTGGACATGGTTTCCGCGGACGCCTCGACGGAGAACCAACCCTCTCCCGCGTGACCACCTTTGGCGATCACGGTGAGGCAGGCGCCCGAACACGCGATCGAGGCGCCGATCGCGATCGACGCCGGATCGAACGCGGTTGCGATCTTGATCGTCGTGTCGCCGCGCTTGGCGATCAGCTGTACCGCGCCGACGTCGGTGATTATTCCGGTGAACATGATCTGAGTATTAGGGTGCCGCGCGATAAGTTTCCAGCGCGTCGTCGCCGAGGCGAACGGTTCGCTGGTGCCGAAAGCGCGACATATCCCCAAGGCTGGCAAGGCCAAGCGACGCTACGGCTGGAATGCCTGCGCCCATTACGGCCGGGGCGCGGAACCACAACAAGCGGTCAACGAATTTCGCCCGCAGCAACGATGTCGCAAGGGCGGCACCGCCTTCGACGAGGATACGCGTCAAACCCTCTTGGGCGAGCGCTTTCAGTGCCAGTGAAAGATCGAGACCGTTTGGACCGGCTGGCAGAGTGATGATCTTCACGCCCGCGGCCTGTAGCGCCATTGTTTCAGCGTTGGGCGCCGACAGCAGCCAAACGGGCTGGGATTGGGCCGTGCGAACAAGCTTCGAGCCCAGTGGTAAGCGCGCGTTGGTATCGAGGACGATGCGGACGGGTTTGGATGCCTCCAATCCGGGGAGGCGGCAGGTCAATTCCGGGTCGTCGGCCAAAACGGAACCGATCCCGATCATGATCGCGTCGTGTCGGGCGCGCAGGAGGTGCACGTGTGCGCGGGCGCTTTCGCCAGTGATCCAGCGGCTTTCGCCGCTGGGCAATGCTATTTTGCCGTCGAGGGTCGTAGCCAATTTCAGCGTGATTTCAGGCCGATCCAATTTAATGCGACAGAAAAATCCGGCGTTCAATTCCGCAGCTTGCGAGGCAAGAACCCTTGTCCGCATGGCGAGCCCCGCGGCTTGCAACAGGGCGTGGCCTGCACCGGAAACGCGCGCATCCGGGTCTTCGATCGCGCTGACAACGCGTGCCAAGCCAGCATCGATCAAGGCTTGCGCGCAGGGCGGTGTTTTTCCGTGATGAGAGCAGGGCTCCAGTGAAACGAACGCAGTGGCGCCGCGCGCTCTTGAACCGGCTTGGCGAAGGGCTTCGGTTTCTGCGTGTGGACGGCCGCCGCTTTGCGTCCAGCCGCGTCCCGCTACGTGTCCGTCGACATCGACAATGACGCAACCGACTGCCGGGTTCGGCCAGACTCGACCCAAGCCGCGCCGAGCAAGTCCAAGCGCCAGCGCCATGTAGCGTTCGTCGAGACGCTCATCGTGCAGCGCGGCTTTCACCCCGGCTTGCCGTCAGGCTCGTTCAGTTGACCGATGATCGTCTCGAAGTCTTTGGCTTCTCTGAAGTTCTTGTAGACCGATGCGAAGCGGACATAGGCGACAGTGTCGAGATTGCTAAGGCCTTGCATCACCAATTCGCCGATCGTCGTCGACGGTATTTCGGTCTCGCCAGAACTCTCAAGGCGACGAACGATGCCATTGACCATGCGCTCAACGCGCTCGGGCTCGACGGGGCGTTTGCGGATGGCGTGTTGGATGCTGCGCATCAGCTTGTCGCGATCGAAGGGAAGTCTGCGGCCGCTCTTCTTGATGACGATCAAATCCCGCAGCTGCACTCTTTCAAAGGTCGTGAACCTTGCACCGCATGCCGGGCAAACGCGGCGGCGGCGGATGGCAGCATTGTCTTCCGTCGGACGACTGTCTTTGACCTGCGTGTCGTCATGTTGGCAGAACGGGCATCTCATTGCTTCGCTTCAGCTCCCCCGGCATGGCCTACCCGGGCTTGTGTCCGCATGGATAGGCACCCACGAAGCAACACAAGCATTTGCGGGCGTCGTGTTCAATCCCGCTAATACTATTGGCGCCAAGTATTGAAGATTAACGCCGAACGAAGGTGATTTCTGGTTAACAGGGGCGAACTTCTTCGACCAACTGCGGTCCACGATTGCGTGCTCGAACGGTTGAGGGTCTCAAACCAAGCTGACCCTGCGAGCCGGCATTTTTGCGATCCGACCAACATGATCTTTGGGAGCGCCAATTTGTCGGGCGACAACCCTTGGAGCTGTTTCTTACAAATTTCCTCCAGCCTGTTAGTCGCGGCAGGAAAAAACAGAGACGGCGGCACAATCCAGTATGATCCATCCAGCGGCGCCAGGAACAAACTTGTGTATATTGCGGAATTCACTTGAACGATTTCGACTCCAGTTCCATATGATACTGTCAAAGCTCTCGATTCCAAGTATCGGCGGTGGTTTCACTCGTGCACAACTTAGGGTAGCCTAGATGACGGATTTGAAGGAAGACAACGGGAAAGCAACTGATCATCTGCTGCAATTGGCAACAGGGATCGTTTCTTCTTACGTCAGCCACAACCAGGTGCCCATGACGGAAGTCCCGATCATTCTCAGGAATGTGCATTCGGCATTATCTGGTTTGCTGTCGGGCGCCGGCGTCGATGCCGCAAGCGCGGCAAAGCCTGCGGTTTCGGTGAAAAAATCGATCGGCGACGATTTCATTATTTGCCTGGAAGACGGCAAGAGACTGAAAATGCTCAAGCGCTATTTGCGCTCGAACTACAATATGTCGCCGGAAGAATATCGCGCGAAATGGGGCCTGCCGCCGGACTACCCGATGGTGGCGCCGGCCTATGCGCGTCAGCGCTCGGACTTCGCAAAAAAAATCGGCCTTGGACGGGTCCCGGCGAGTGCCGGACGTGGACGCCGCAAGAAGGCGGCCTGACCGGCCAACGCTTCTATCCGCGGAAACAAGCGGCGATGCCTCAGGCGTCGCCGCTTTTTCTTTGCATGACATAGGCAAGTTTCGCCTTTGCCAGGCGCTCGATATCGCCGCGCGTGGCGGAAGCCGGCGAAATAAACGAGACTTCCGTTCCGGTTTCCTCGTCCACTGCCGTCACTTTTTGCGACGAGCCGATGATCGTCATTTCAAGAATTATGCGAGATGGCGCGCTAGGCGGCACGTTTGATATTCAACCGCGACCAGGCAGCATCAAGCGCTTTGATGAGCGTGCGCATCTTGTCGTCGTCGTGAAAGGGCGATGGCGTCAGCCGTAGGCGCTCGGTGCCGCGCGGCACGGTGGGATAGTTTATCGGCTGAACAAAGATGCCGTGTTCGAGAAGCAAGATATCGGAAACATGCTTGCAGCTGACCGGATCCCCGACCAGCAGCGGCACAATGTGACTGGCCGAAGGCATGACGGGAAGTCCGGCCTCGCGCAGTAGCCTCTTCAGCGTGGCCGCGCGTTCTTGATGGCGGATGCGTTCCACTTGGCTTGTCTTAAGATGGCGAACGCTGGCAAGTGCGCCGGCAGCCAAGACCGGCGGAATCGATGTCGTAAAGATGAAGCCCGGTGCGAACGAACGCACCACGTCGACAAATAGTGCCGATGCCGCAATGTAGCCGCCCATGACGCCGAAAGCCTTGGCCAAGGTGCCATTGATGATGTCGACGCGGCGCATCACGCCGTCGCGCTCGGCGACACCCGCGCCGCGCGGGCCGTAGAGGCCGACCGCGTGCACTTCATCGAGATAGGTCATCGCGCCAAACTTCTTGGCAAGATCGCAGATCGCGCCGATGGGCGCGATATCGCCGTCCATCGAGTAGACGGATTCGAAGGCAACAATTTTGGGTGCCGACGGGTCCGCGCGCAGCAAAAGTTCTTCGAGGTGCGCCAAATCGTTGTGACGCCACACTTGCCGCTGCGCTTTGCTGCGCCGCATGCCTTCAATCATCGAGGCATGGTTCAGCTCGTCGGAGAAAATGATGCAGCCGGGCAAGATGTTGCCGAGCGTGGACAGCGCGGCGTCATTGGCGATGTAGCCCGACGTGAAAAGCAACGCCGCCTCTTTGCCGTGAAGATCGGCGAGTTCGTGCTCGAGTTCGACGTGATAGTGCGTCGTTCCGGCGATATTGCGTGTCCCACCCGAGCCCGCGCCCGCAGCATCCACGGCCCGGTGCATGGCATCAAGGACCAAGGGGTTTTGGCCCATGCCTAAGTAATCGTTCGAGCACCAAACCGTGATCGGCCTCTCGCCTTGAGCGGTATGATGAACGGCGTCCGGGAACGCCCCGCGTCGGCGCACGATGTCTGCGAAAATACGATAGCGCCCCTCGCGCCTGACCTGCGCAAGTGCCTGTGAAAATTGGTTTTCGTAGTCCATTCCCGCGGAACCCAAACGCGATCTAACCCGAGGCTGAAGTGCTCCAGGTTGACTCATCCATTTGGTAGTAAAGCGCCCCGCCTGCCAGGAAGCCAGTGCCAATTGTCGCAGGCAACTTTGTCCATCGCGAACCTAAGAATGGTTCGCAATAAATCAAAGGCGGTAGCGAACCTGATCCAGCCAGAAACGTTCGAGCCGCTGCAGCGACTTATTCAAGTTCGCGAACTCCGACACCTGCAAGCCGCCTGCTGGCTCTACCAAGTGGACGTGACGGTCGAAGAGACCGGCAACGATCTTGCTGATCGCCTTGCCCTTGTCAGTCAAGCTCACGCGTACCGAGCGGCGATCGCTTTCCGAGCGAACATGGTTGATGTAGCCGCCCTCGACCAATTTCTTGAGATTGTACGAAACGTTCGAACCCAGATAGTGGCCGCGCGTACGAAGTTCGCCGGCGGTGAGTTCTTGCTCGCCGATATTGAACATGAGCAACGCCTGGACGCTGTTCACTTCGGGCTGACCGACGCGCTCAAGCTCGTCCTTGATGACGTCGAGCAACTGCCTGTGAAGGCGCTCAACCAAATTCAGGCACTCAAGATAACGCGCCTTGACGCCCTCTTGCTCGTGCCCTTCGTGCGCAACGCGCGCCGTCGCCGTTCCGGTCATGACCCCAACCCGCTCTACCAAGGGCGTTTTGCCCATTCATCTAAGCTGCCAATTTAGTCGGCGGCGGCTAAGAATCGCTTAAATGTCTAGGCAAACAGAAGGTTAAGCGGCGGGGTTTCCCCTCAATAACTGGATGATGCCGGAAAAATCTCTCGTCCCGGCGCCGGCGGATTCGAACAGACTGTACAATGCGGTCGCCTGTGCACCGAGCGGCGTGGCTGCGCCGGACGCCTGCGCAGCGCTTTGCGCCAGCTTGAGATCTTTGAGCATCATGGAGGCCGTGAAGCCGGCCTGATAATTACGATTGGCTGGTGAGGCCGGCACTGGACCTGGCACCGGGCAATAGCTCGTCAAGCTCCAGCATTGTCCCGAGGCCGTCGACGCGATGTTGTAAAGCGTCTGACTGTCGAGGCCCAGTTTTTCGGCAAGCACAAATGCCTCGCAGGTGCCGATCATCGAAACGGCGAGCAACATGTTGTTGCAGATCTTCGCGGCCTGACCATTGCCCGCGCCGCCGGCGTGAAAAATGTTCTTGCCCATTTTTTCCAATAGGGGTTTGGCACGCGCGAATGCCGCATCGCCGCCGCCGACCATGAAAGTAAGCGTGCCAGCCGTCGCGCCGCCGACGCCGCCGGAGACCGGTGCATCCAAGAAATCCATTTCTGCAGCAGACGCGGCCAGGTGCACATCCCGCGCCGTCGCGACGTCAATGGTCGAGCAATCGATGAATAGCGTTCGGGGCTTGGCTGCTTTCAGAAGCCCGTGCTCGCCAAGATAAACCCCGCGAACGTGCTGACCCGCGGGCAGCATCGTGACGACAATCTCGGCGTCGGTTGCTGCGTCAGCCGCGGACGTTGCAGCGGACGCACCAAGCGATACGACTTTATCGACTGCGGCGCGCGCCATGTCGAAGGCGGCGACGTGATGTCCTGCCTTCACGAGGTTCGCCGCCATTGGCCCACCCATATTTCCCAATCCGATGAAACCCATTTTCATGGCGCTCTCCTTCCCTTGTTGTCAGGCCGTTTGGCGTGCGCAAATTCTGGCTGCACACATACTCCGTCTAGTTAAGTTCTAGGTCGCCTTCAGACAACGGAGCGAAATAGGCGTCCACGCTGGCTGAACTCATCTCCGCCACCGTTTGGGGCTGCCACTTCGGGGCATTGTCTTTTTCCAGGATGACGGCACGCACCCCTTCATAGAAATCATGGCCGCGCATGAAGCGGTTGGTCAGGCGGAATTCTAGGCGCATGCAGTCTTCAAAACCGAGCGCCCGGCCTTCCCGGATCTGACGCAAGGTCACCTTCAAACTTGTCGGCGACTTGGTACGCAGCACTTTTAGCGTTTCGGTTGCGAACAGCGACGTGTCGCTCTCCAGCGACACGACAATGTCTTCGACGGTGGCGTGCGCGAAATGCCGGTCGATGACATGCTGCAACCCGGCAATTCTGGACTCGTCGTGCGTCGTAATCGAAAATTGGGCTAGCGTGCGCTCCAACGAGTGGGAGCTTTCGGCCAAGGCGGATACAAGCGCTTCGTGTTGAGCTGCGGGAACGATGTGGGTCGCAATGCCGGTGTATTTTGCATCCGTCACGTCAAGCCGCGCGCCGGTAAGGCCCAAATACATGCCGGTTTCTCCCGGACAGCGCGGTAGAAAATAGGTGCCGCCTACATCGGGAAATAGACCGATGCCCGTCTCGGGCATGGCGAACACACAGCCTTCGCCCGTAATGCGATATTGTCCGTGCACGGATACACCGACGCCGCCTCCCATCACGATGCCGTTGATGAGCGCAATATAGGGCTTTGGGTAGCGCTTGATCACGCGGTTGAGGCGATACTCGTGGGCGTAGAAATCGATGACGTACGGCGTGCCCGCTTTGCCGGAATCGTGCAGCGCACGAATATCACCTCCGGCGCAAAAGGCGCGTTCGCCGGCGCCGCGGATGACGACCAACTCGACGGCAGCATCGTCGCGCCACGCATCAAGTTGGACGCGCATGGCGAGCACCATGTCGAGCGTCAGTGCGTTCAGGGCCCTGGGCCGGTTCAAAGTGATGAGACCTGCACGGCCACGCTGTTCGAACAAAACGTCTTGCATTGCTCCGCCCCTAAGCCACCGGAACGCGCATCAATTTCAGCGGCCACATGCCGCTGATCAAACCGACGCCATAGGCCCACGCCACCCAGCAAGCGAACAAACGCTGCTGCTCTGCCGACATCTGCGGGAAAACCGTGTCGATCCAGCTGAAGACGAACGCATTGGCGACCAGGCCGACAGCACAAATGAGAATGGCCGTGGCGGCGCGCGCGGCCGGCGACGTTTGGAATGTCGAGAAGAAGAACCAACCGATGGCGTAGGCGAGAGCGGCTGTGACGATGAAGCCACCGACCGTCCAGATTTTATTGTCGGGAATGAAAATCAAATCTCCCGCCCACCTGATGATCAACGTCGCTTCGAACCAAATGAGCAGACCGTAGGCGAGCGCCCAGAGCGCCAAGCGCGGGGATATCATCGTCTATTGCCGCATCATTTCGCGCGCGATGATGACGCGCATGATTTCGTTTGTGCCTTCGAGAATCTGGTGCACGCGCAAATCGCGCACGTGGCGTTCAAGCGGGAAATCCTTGAGGTAGCCGTAACCGCCATGGAGCTGGAGCGCGTCGTTGGCGATCTTCGAGGCGTTGTCGCTGGCAAACCGCTTTGCCATGGCGCACAGCATCGTCGCGCGCGGGTCGCGCCGGTCGAGTGCGGCGGCTGCGTTCCAGATCATGAGGCGCGAGGCTTCGAGGTCGGTCGCCATGTCGGCGAGTTTGAATTGGAGCGCTTGGAACTCAGACAGCTGTTTGCCGAATTGTTTGCGTTCGCCCATATACCGCTGCGCTTGTTCGAGCGCGGCACGCGCCGTGCCTAGCGAGCAAGCGCCGATGTTGATGCGTCCGCCGTCGAGACCCATCATGGCGATGCGAAAGCCGTCACCCTCGGAGCCGATAATGTTGGCGACCGGCACGCGGCAATCTTCGAAGATCACTTGAGCGGTCGGTTGGCTGCGCCAGCCCATTTTTCGTTCGTTCTTACCGAAGGAGAGTCCCTTCGTTCCCTTCTCCACCAGAAGGCAAGAGATACCCTTTGGTCCCTCGGCGCCGGTGCGCACCATGCAAACGTAAACGTCGGACACGCCGGCGCCGGAGATGAAGGCTTTGGCGCCGTTCAAGACATAGTGATCGCGGTCGCGAACGGCCTTGGTCTTGAGGCTTGCGGCATCGGAGCCTGAACCCGGTTCGGTGAGGCAGTAGCTCGCGATGAATTCCATACTCGTCAGTTTGGGCAGCCATCGCTTGCGCAGATCCTCGTTGCCAAAACGATCGATCATCCACGAGGCCATGTTGTGGATGGATATGTAGGCCGCGGTGGCCGTGCAACCCGCCGACAGCTCCTCGAAAATCAGGGCCGCATCGAAGCGCGTCAGTTCGGAACCGCCGACATCGCCTTTGACATAGATGCCCGCAAAGCCCAGTTCCGCCGCCTGGCGCATGGTAGGCACGGGAAAAATCTCTTCCTCGTCCCATTGCGCGGCAAAGGGCGCGAGCTGGCTTGCGGCGAAGTCGCGCGCCGTTTTCTGGACAAGCCGTTGTTCTTCGGAAAGCTCGAAGGGCATGGTGCCTTTCCCTTTACCTTTGCGCGGTGATACGTAGGGGCCAACAGGCTGTCAACAAAGCGGCACCGAATATGACCTCTCGTCCTTCTTTTGCCTATCCGCAAACGCGCATGCGCCGCCTCCGCCGGACGGAATGGACGCGGCGGTTGGTTGCCGAAAATGTTCTGTCCCCCGCCGATCTGATTTGGCCGATCTTTTTGGTCGACGGCACGAACAAGCGCGAGCCCATCGCCGCCATGCCGGGGGTGGACCGGCTGTCGGTCGATCTGGTGCCGGCGGCGGCCGAAGAGGCGCAGTGTCTGGGCATACCGGTGATCGCCCTGTTTCCTTACACCGACCCTGCGCGCAAGACAGACGACGGACGCGAGGCGTTGAACCCCGACAATCTCGTGTGTCAAGCGACGCGCGCGGTGCGCAAGGCGAAAATCGAGATCGGCGTGTTATGCGACGTGGCGCTCGACCACTACACCAGTCACGGACATGACGGACTGATCTAGGAAGGCGTCATCCTCAATGACGATATTGTCGAAGTGTTGGTTGCGCAAACGCTCAATCAAG
>JAIOQG010000167.1 GCA_021413465.1 Alphaproteobacteria bacterium
CAGTCTGACCTTGAATTTTTACCGCTTTGCGGCTAATATTCCTCCGTGCGCTGATTGAGGGGGATGCGTCTCCCGCGCACACGCCACCGACCCTCCGGCGAGCGACTTTGAAAGAAATCCAAGGCCTTGGGCGGTTTGACCACCAAGGCCATTCGAATTTGTTGCCCGTCGATAACGATCGAGAAGTCAGAGCACGACTATGGAAAAAGTACCCATGACCGCACAGGGTTTCGCGACCCTCGAAGCGGAAATCAAGCACCTCAAATCCGTGGAACGCCCGTCTGTGATTCGCGCGATTTCAGAGGCGCGCCAACACGGCGATCTGTCCGAAAACGCGGAGTACCATTCGGCAAAAGAGCGCCAAAGCTTCATCGAAGGCCGCGTTCTCGAGCTTGAGGACAAGGTCTCGCGCGCCCAAGTCATCGACGTCTCGAAGCTCTCGGGCAAGGTCGTAAAGTTCGGCGCCACGATCACCTTGATCGACGACGACACGAAGCAGAAGGCGAAATATCAAATCGTCGGCGATCTCGAAGCCGACTTCGCCAAAGGCCGCATCTCGATCTCCTCGCCCCTCGCACGCGCCCTCATCGGCAAGACGACCGGCGACACGGCAGAAGTGAACACGCCCTCGGGCGGCCGCTCGTACGAAATCGTGAAGGTGGAATTCAAATAGCGCCAAGCGAAGTGCGCAATCGCGATGGGCGGCAAGAAATCTGCCGCCCGTCTTCGTCTCAAACCTCGACCGGCACGCCGGGCTCGCGTTTCGACGGGCGTATCGTCAGCGCCGTCTTCACCGACGCCACATTCTTGGCCGCGGTCAGCTGCTCGGTCACGAAACTCTGCCACTCGCTCAAATCGCGTGCCGCGCATTTCAACACGAAGTCGATTTCGCCCGACATCATGTAGCACTCGCGCACGATCGGCCATTGGGCCACCTGCGCCTCGAACCCGCGCAAATCGGGCTCCGCTTGGCTGGTCAGCCCGACAAAGGCGAAGGCCATCACCTCGAAACCCAATGTCTTGGGGTCCAAATCGGCATGATAGCCCCGGATGAAGCCCGCTTGCTCCAACGCGCGCACCCGCCGTAAACAGGGTGGCGCCGAAATTTTGGCGCGGTGCGAAAGCTCCACATTCGTGATGCGGCCTTCGGCTTGAAGTTCGTGCAGAATTCGCCTGTCGATGGCGTCTAGCTTGATCCGCTGCATAATCAATCCAAGGCAGGGTCAGATTATTTCGTGCGAGCCTTCTACCGCGATTGTCGCTACGTTTCAGCAATAAAATTACGGGATCACGAAACACTGTGAATGCGCCGGCCCTGCAAGACGTGTCATGGATAATAACCGACGGCCGCGCCGGTATGCTGAATCAAGCGCGCGGCTTGGCGGAAGCCCTTGGATTGCCGGTTGAAATCAAGACGGTCCGTCCACGTGCCCCCTGGACCTACCTGCCGGTCACCCTCTGGCCTAAGCCCTTTGCCGCGCTCGGGGCCGACAGCGCCCGATTCGTGGCCCCCTGGCCCAAGACGGCCATCGGTTGCGGCTGGCGCAGCATCCCCTTCATGCTCGCGATCAAGCGCGCCTCCGAGGGCCGAACCTTTACCATCCAACTGCAACACCCCCGCATAGACCCAAAGCACTTCGATCTCGTCGTGCCGCCGGAACACGACGGCTTGGCCGGCGCGAATGTCGTTTCCATGCTCGGCAGCCCGAACGGCGTTACCCGCGCCAAACTCGAAGATGCGAAAGCGCGCTGGGCATCGACGTTCGCCACCCTCGCCAAACCGCGCGTCGCCGTGTTGATCGGCGGCGCCAGCAAGTCCTATCGCTTCGACGAAGCCGACGCTCTCCGCCTCGCGACCCAACTCAAGGACCTCGCCGCCCAAGGCTTCGGCGTCATGGCGACCACATCGCGCCGCACCGGGGATGCCCAAACGCGAATCATCCGCGACACGCTTGCCGCTACGTCGGCTTTCGTGTGGGACGGCGAGGGCGAAAATCCCTATTTCGGCCTCCTCGCGCTGGCCGATGTTATTCTCGTTACCGCTGAATCCACGAATATGGTCGTCGAAGCGGCCGCGACCGGAAAGCCCGTCTACATTGTGGTCATTCCGGGTGGCGATGCGAAATTCGAACGCCTGCACGCAAGCCTCAGGGAACGCGGCATCGCGCGCACATTCACTGGCAAAATCGAGCATTGGACGTACGAACCGCTGCACGAAACAGAGCGTGTGGCGCGGTTAATCCGTCACAAACTAGGCCTTCCATCCCCGGTAACTCCGGCGTGACCGGACGCAGACTTGCAGCCGGGGTTTGGGGGTCCCTATATGGCAGCAGGAGAGCGTAACGCTTCGCCGCCGCAAGCAGGACTGCCGATGTCAAAGACCACCCACGCGAAAGTTCTCATTCTGGGCTCGGGACCCGCCGGCTACACCGCCGCGATCTATGCCACGCGCGCCATGCTTGAACCGCTCCTCGTCGCCGGACTGCAACCCGGCGGACAGATGACGATCACGACCGACGTCGAAAACTTCCCGGGCTTCGCCGAAACCATCCAGGGTCCGTGGCTGATGGATCAGATGAAGGCACAAGCCGAGCACGTCGGCACGAAATTCGCCGACGACGTCATCGTCAGCGCCGACCTCAAGGCGCGCCCCATCCGCCTCACCGGCGACAGCGGCACGATCTACACCTGCGATGCATTGATCATCGCCACCGGCGCTCAGGCGCGCTGGCTTGGCCTGCCGTCCGAAGAAAATTTCAAAGGCCACGGTGTCTCCGCCTGCGCGACCTGCGATGGCTTTTTCTACCGCGGCAAAGACGTTTCGATCGTCGGTGGCGGCAACACCGCTGTCGAAGAAGCGCTGTTTCTGACGAATTTCGCCAACACGGTGACGCTCTACCATCGCCGCGACTCGCTGCGCGCCGAGAAGATGCTGCAGCAACGCTTGTTTGCGCATCCCAAGATCAAGGTCGTGTGGGACACGGCGGTCGACGAAGTCACGGGCACCAGCGCCCCGAAATCCGTCACCGGCGTCCGCTTGCGCAACACCCGCACGGGTGCGCTCACCGAAGTAACGACCGACGGCCTATTCGTCGCCATCGGCCACGTGCCCGCGAGCGAACTGTTCAAAGGCCAGATCGACATGGACGCCGAGGGCTACATCCTGACGAAACCGGATTCAACCGCGACCAACATCCCCGGCGTTTTTGCGGCGGGCGACGTGAAAGACAAAATCTTCCGCCAAGCCGTAACCGCCGCCGGCATGGGCTGCATGGCCGCCCTCGAAGCGGAGAAATTTCTCGCCCACCACGAATCGCTCCAAGCGGCAGCCGAATAATGCGCGGACCGGTGATCTAAGGTGAACCGCCCATGAGCATGGATCTCGACCGGCTGCGCGTTTTTCACGCCGTCGCCGTCGCCGGCAGCTTGACCCATGCCGGCGAGCAGCTAAATCTCAGCCAATCCGCCGTCAGCCGCCAGATCAGCGCGCTTGAAGACGATCTGAAGGTACAGCTCTTTTCGCGCCACGCCCGCGGCCTTCTCCTGACCGAGCAGGGCGAACGCCTACATCAAACGACGACGCAAATTTTCGAGCAGTTGCAACGCGTCGAGGAACAGCTGCTGGACAGTCGCGAAACGCCACGCGGCGACCTGCGCGTCACGGCAACGGTCGGGATCGGTTCGCACTGGCTCGCGCCGCGCCTGCGCAAATTCATCGAGCTTTATCCCGACATTCGCATCCACCTCATTCTCCACGATGGCGAGCTCGACCTTGTTCATCGCGAAGCCGATGTCGCCTTGCGCATGCGCCAACCCATTCAGTCGGACTTGATTCAGCGCAAGCTCTTCGACGTCGCCTATCATGTGTATGGCTCGCCCGATTACATCGAGCGCAAGCGCGAACCCAATTCCATAGACGATCTCGACCGTCACGACGTCATCGTCTATGGCGACGCGCCGATCGAATTGAGCAAAGTCAATTGGCTTGCCGAAGTCGGGCGCAAAGCCAACGATCCGCGCCCCGCCGCCCTTTACGTCAACAACATCATCGCCATGGGCAAGGCGATCGAAATGGGCATCGGCATCGGCGCACTGCCGGATTATTTCACACACGGCAACGACAAGCTCGTGCGCCTGATGTGCCAAACACCGGGCCCGAATTACGAGGTTTATTTGTGTTATCCTGAATCGCTGCGAGGCTCGAAACGTATTGGCGTGTTCAGGGATTTCCTTGTTTCACAAGCGCGCGATTGGACATTTTGACAAGACGCGCGGGCCTTGAGATCGGCGACTCTACTACCTATCTGATATGAGCCGGGGCGGTTCTCCCCCAGATACAGGGCTCCGGCACCAGGCTTCCCCTCCTGGTAACAAATTGCCGGTGCTTCCCCCAACGCACCGGCGACCTGCGGCGCCACCAGCGAGCAACCGCAGGAAAGGCGTGACGAGGCCGGGCCGCTTAGCATCCTAAGCGGTCCGGCTTTCTTTTGCGCCGTCAGAGATTGGCGCAGCCTTGCGGTTTCAACACGCGCTTCGTCGATGCTGGAGACGTCGCGAGAAACTTCGCATCGCGTGTTGGCCGCGATGTGAAACCGCCGCCGCAATTTGGACATACGCCCTTCAGCACACGTGTCGCACAGTCGCTGCAATACGTGCATTCGAACGAACAGATCATGGCGTCCGTCGACGATGGCGGCAGATCGCGATCGCAGCACTCGCAATTGGGTCGCAGTTCAAGCATCACACCTCACAAGTCCGTCGCCGCAACGAAGAATGAAACCAGTTTCTCGAACGCGACACGGTCGTCCTCGTCGAAACGCCCGAGCAACGGACTGTCGAGATCGAGCACGCCGTGCACGACGCCGTTTTGGATCAGCGGCACGACCAATTCCGAATTCGACGCCGAATCGCACGCGATATGGCCGGGAAACGCATGCACATCCTCAACAAGCATCGACGTCCGCCGCGCCACCGCCGTGCCGCACACGCCCTTACCGACCGCGATGCGAACGCAAGCCGGCTTGCCCTGAAACGGACCCAACACCAACTCACCGCCTTTGAGAAAATAAAATCCCGCCCAATTGAGATCGGGGACCAAAGCCCAGATCAACGCTGCGGTATTGGCGGCGTTGGCGATCAGATCGCGCTCGCCCTCAAGCAGCCCGCGCGTCTGCCGCGCGAGCTCATCGTAGAGTTCGGCCTTGCTGCCGGATAGTTTTTCCACGACGAACATAAGCGCTCTTAGTGAGTGCCGCCGCCTGCCTCCTTGCCCCAAAGTTCTTCGAGGCGAGCGTCGCGACC
>JAIOQG010000168.1 GCA_021413465.1 Alphaproteobacteria bacterium
ATTGAAGAAGCCGGTCCATTCCGTCAACTCGCCGTCCGCCGGAAACGTGAGGGTCCCGTCATTCAAGATGCTGTGGACGTCGTTATTGCGATACCCGGCTTCGAACTCCATCCGCCAATTGCCGTCGAACGCATAGCCGGCCGTACCGAGGGCGCCCCAACGGTTTTCAAACTGAATCTCGCTATATTCCCAAGCGGGCAGTTCGGTGTCGTTGACGTGCACCCAGCCAGCTTCAAGGCCAACATACCAACCGTGGCGCTCGACTGCCGATGCCGCCGACATCGCGCAGCCAAGGCCGATCGCTGTCCCACGCAGACTTGTTCTAAGACGCATTTCAGACACTCCTGTTTTTTCGCCGCTACGAACCTGCTCTCAAGCGGCACGAGGGGGCAGTTTGAGAAAATTGATTCGTGAATCACTTCGGGAAGCAGGGTACAAAAGCACGCGCACGCGACACTGGAAAACTCTCGCAAAGCGGCGTCTTGCTCTTGGGTTCTTGCGCTCTAGTTGCCTGCTCGCCACAGTTTTTGTGATTTCGATGTGCGTAAATTTTTTTGATCGATGTTCAAATAATTGGGCGCGAATGTTGTCGCGTCCCGAAAGCGGTGAATGAGATGGTGCGATCGTTTTTCTCTTGGTCGAAAGTCGGCGAAGAGTCCGTCTCGCGATCAAGCGTGCCGGCGGGCCAATTTGTTGTCGCAATCGGCGACGTTCACGGCCGGCTCGACCTCCTCGAAATGCTCTGGCACCAAATCGATGCAGCTTCGCGGCTTTCTTCCGCTCGTCACAGAACCCTTATATTTCTTGGTGATTACATCGATCGTGGTCTCTATTCGGCGGAACTCGTCGACCGCCTGCTCGAAGGCTTTCCGGGCTTCGAAACGATTTATCTCAAGGGGAATCACGACGAAACGTTGTTGCGATTTCTAACCGACCCGACGATCGGCGACGTTTGGCGAAATTTCGGCGGGCTTGAAACGCTGCGAAGTTACGGTGTGTCGCACGCCCCGGGCAAAAGCTGGTCGCAAATACGCAGCGAATTCGCCGATGCAATTCCAAAATCGCACGTCGATTTCTTCAAGAATTTGAAGCTGCACGTTACCGTTGGTGACTACTTGTTTGTGCACGCGGGACTCAAACCGCGTGTCCCGTTAGAAGAACAACGCGAAACCGACATGCTTTGGATTCGCGAGGAGTTTCTGGACAGCACGGTCAATTTCGGCCGTATTGTCGTTCACGGCCATACGCCAACTGAAACGCCGGACGTTCGGCCCAACCGAATCGGCATCGACACCGGCGCCTACATGACCGGAACGCTGACCGCCCTAGTGCTCGAAGAGCGTTCGCGCAGCTTCTTGTCGACAAGCTAGATGCCGCGGTTTGAGTAAGACGACTTGATCGCCACATCACGCCTGGTCTAACTGTGCACCCGCGTTTCCCGGCGTTTCCCGGGAATCTGATTCTCGGACGGAAGATCATGTTGAGCCGCCTCATCGTGCTGTTCGCCACGCTCTTTCTGGTTGTGGCTTGCGCAGGCGATACCGACGCGCCGCCGCCGGTCACAAATGCGCAAAACGCAACCGCCCCAGTGTCGCCATCCAACGCGGACGACTATCGCTTGGGCGCGGAAGACAAGGTCAAAGTCACCGTCTTTGGCGAGCCGGACTTATCGGGAGAGTTCGTCGTCGATAGTTCCGGTGTTCTGGCCGCGCCTTTCTTGGGGCAAATCCTTGTAAAAGGCATGACCCTGAGGGAATTAGAGGCGGCCTACGGCGGGAAACTTCGCGACGCGCAGATTTTGCGCGACCCCCGCGTCAACGCAGAAGTTACGAGCTTCCGCCCGATCTACGTCCTGGGCGAAGTTAAAAAACCGGGCCAATACGCCTATGTGAGCGGGATGACGGTGCAAAAGGCGGTCGCTCTCGCCGAGGGCTACACTTATCGTGCCAGCGAAAGCACCGTGGACATCACCCGAGGCGGCCGGAAACTCACGCTCGACGTGACTCCGCAAACCAAGGTCTTGCCGGGCGACGAGATCCGCATCCCCGAACGCTTCTTCTAGTTCAACCGAATCCGCACGAATGCCCTTCAGCGCATGCGTGCGGCCGGCCGCTTCTGCCCGCTCCAATTGCTATATGTTGATAGTCCGTCATGTTGGGCCACTTCCCCTTGGTGCCGACAGCCGGCGCGGTTAGATTCGTTAGCGAATCGTTAACGGCACGCAAAAATCAGCGCGCTCACGGCATCTGTTGATGGCGCCATCCGGCGCGCAAATTGGGGGACTCGCCGCCATGACCCAACTTAAGAGCACATCGGCGTTGGCCGCCCTGTCGCTGGTCTTGTCGATCGCCGCCGTGTCACTGACTGCCCGCGCCGCGGAAGACCCAATCAGCGAACTCGCCAACGCAATCTGCGCCGCGCCCGATATCAACGCGGTTACATCAGCGCTCACGTCCCTGGCACCAGAAGACGCCATGCTTCCCGAAGAGGTCGGCGAAGCATTCGGCGTCGCGACCTTTCTGGGTGACTTACAGCGCTGTGCCAATCGGCAGGCCATCGCTGACGGCTTCGCCTTCTACAAGAAGGGCAAAGACGGCTCGAAGCTCGACGCCGCCTTTGCGATGGGGCGCGTTGCCGCCAAGCCCGAGGGCGGCACGGCAAGCGCCCAAGTCTATCAAGGATCGTTTTCCACGCTCGGCACTGCAGGGGATGCGCCAAGCGGTCAATGAAACAGAGCGCTTTGCCGGTAGCAGTGAACGTAGATGATTGTCGTGTGCCATTAGAATTTGAGCGTTCGTCGATCCAATGCCGGATCGATGCCTGGGAGAAAAATTCGTGCGGCAAAAAATGATCGCTGCGATCATGCTTTCGGCGCTCCTCGGGAGCGCGGATGGCGCACGTGCGAACGATCCCGACACGGACTCCGGCGCCGACGTGATGACGCGCGCGGGGGAAGTTCTTTCTATATCCTTCGCTCACCGGAGGATTTGGTTACACCGACAACGCCTTCAATGACAGTTCCAACCTCGACGACTATTTCTATTCGCTAAACCCGCAGCTCAAGTTCCAGTCGGCCTGGGCACGCCATGCCTTCAATGTGGCGGCCGAATCGAAAAGCTATTGGTTCAGCAATCAGGTCAGCGAGAATCGTACGGATTGGAGCCTGAACGCCGATGCGCGCATCGACATTGTGCGCGGCAGCGAAATCAAAGCCGATGCGCATTACATCAGGCTGCACGAACCGCGCGGCACCGATCTCACCGGCGGTCTTGTGGCCGGCGACCCGGCCGAACCGACGGAATTGGCGCGCACGGGCTTCGGCGCCGAGTTTTCTCACACGCTCAATCGCGTACGCCTCTCCTTGGGGGCAAGCCTCGATCAGTTCGACTACCAAGATACGCCGCGCGTCCTGCCGGCCATACCCGCAGCCTTCAACAACGACGACCGCGATCGTTCGGTGACGGAATTTTTTGCCAAGGCGGCCATTGAAGCCACCGCCGACACCGCCGTCTTTATCCGCGGCCGCTTGAGTGAGCACGACTTCACACAAGCCGTTGACGACGACGGTTTCAATCGCGATTCCAGCGGCTGGGGCATCGACGGCGGCATCGAGTTTTCGATGACCCACGTGCTCGTGGGCGAACTTTTCGCCGGCTACACCTCGCGCAGCTATGACGATGTGGCGTTCGCCGAAACGTCGGACATTGCATTTGGCGCTGGTCTCAAGTGGTTTCCCACCATGCTCACCACAATCAGCTTCGATGGCCAACGCTCGATCGAAGACACGTCGATCACCGCGGCATCCGGTTACATCTCGACGCGTGGGCAATTGAGCCTGGACCACGAGCTTTTGCGCAACGTCATTTTGAGCGGCCGCATTGGCTATGAGAACGCCGAATACCAAGATCTGGTGCGAAACGACGATATTCTGCGCGGCGGGCTCAGCGGACGCTTTTTGATCAACAACAATCTGCACCTTGACGCCGGCTGGGAATACATCGACCGCAATTCGAGCGCATTGCCGTTCGAATATGCGACCGGCCAATTCTCGTTCGCTTTGACCGGTAAAATGTGACGCGGCGTGTTTCGCACCACTGCCGTGGTCCTCGCGGGCCGGTTTTCGAGTCATCCGCCGCCGTTATCGCGAAGGGGCTGTGGATGAACCGCCGATTTCGGAATGTGCGCGATGCGTCTCGTCTGGCCGTTGTCTAAAGTCGGGGAGCGATGTTGAGACCCATGATGAACGTTCACCGACTGCATCAATTAGAATCCGAGCCCATTACGCACGGCATGTCCGCGCCGGTCGAGGACATGCCACCAGCCGATTTCGATCTGCGCGCCTTGTTTCGGATCGTCCTGGCGCGCCGCTGGACAATCCTCGGCACAGTGTTCGTATGCATGACGATCGCGGGGATCGTGGTTCTGCAAATGACCCCCATCTACAGCGCGTCGACATTGATTATGGTTGGGCAGCGCGAAAACAAAGTGCTCGACCCCGAGGCTTTGATCTCGGGGCTGACGGCCGACTCCGCAACGATAGAAAATCAAATTCAAATCCTACGTTCGTGGACCCTGGCTGAGCGCGTGGTTACCAAGCTCAACCTGACGCGCGATCCGGAATTCAATCCCGGGCGAGGGCAACGCTCTTGGTTGTCGCGCCTCAATCCGCTGACCTGGTTCGAAACGCCCGACGCAAAAGTGCCGGCAGGCGTCGCGGCAAAGCCGGGGGTCGACCCAGCGCTCTTGAAGCGTTTCGGCTCGAAGATGACTGTCGCCGCTCAGGGGCGCTCGTCCGTGATCCGGGTTACGTTCGATTCCACCGATCGCGAAAAGGCGGCGACGATCGCCAATGCCATCGCCGACCAATACATTGTCGACCAACTCGAAACGAAATTCGACGCCGCCAAGCGCACCACCGATTGGTTGAACGATCGCTTGGGTCAACTCGCCGAGCAAGTGCGCACGGCCGAGAGTGCGGTCGAGCAATACAAAACCGAAAACGATCTGACGGACACGAGAGAAGGCGGCACGCTTGCGACACAGCAGCTGTCCGAACTCAATGGCCAAATCGTATTGGCGCGCTCGAATCTAGCGGAACAGGACGCCAAATATCGTCAGGTGAACACGCTGTTCCGCGCCGGCAGCGGCGTGGACTCCATCGCCGCCGTTATCAATTCGCCCTTGATCTCGACCTTGCGCGGCCAGCAAGCCGACTTGCAGCGCAAAGAAGCCGAGCTCGCGACGAAATACGGCGACCGCCATCCGCAAATGATCGCCCTGCGCGACGAGAAAAAGAACCTCGACGCCAAAATCGAAGAAGAAGTGAAGCGCATTATTCGCAATCTCTCCAACGAAGTCTCGGTCGCGCGCGCGCGGCTAAGTTCGCTCGAAGGTAGCTTGAACGAGATGCAAGGAACCGCCAACACTCAAGGTAAGGCGTCCATTAAGCTGCGCGAACTCGAACGCGAGGCTCAATCCAGCCGCACGCTCTTCGACACGTTTCAGGCACGCTTCAAGCAGACCGAGGACAAGGACCAGATTCAGACGCCCGACGCGCGCAATATCCAAAAGGCGAGCCTGCCGAACGAGCCGAGCTTTCCCAATAAGCCGTTGATCAAGGCATCACGCTGTTCGGCTCGGCCGTCATGGGCATGCTGCTGGCGCTGATGATGGAGCGGCTCGACAATGGCTTCAAAACCGGCGTCGAAATCGAACGTACGCTTCAGGTGCCGAACCTTGCCGTTGTCCCCATGTTGAAGGGCGCAAAGCACGTCGCCGACCGCGTGGTGCAAAAGCCGCTGTCGGCCTTCAGCGAATCCATTCGATCGATCCACGCCGGCCTTCAACTATCGAATGTCGACCGGCCGCCAAAGGTGGTCGTTTTCACATCGTCGGTTCCGAACGAAGGCAAGACCTCGCTTGCCGTCAGCCTCGGCCGCCTGGCCTCGAAGGGCGGCAGTCGTGTCATCCTAATCGACGGTGACCTTCGTCATCCCAGCGTCGGCGCGCAATTCTCTCCCCGCAAGTCGGAAGCGGGCCTAGTCGAAGTCTTAGCCGGCAAACGCGATCTCGCCAGCGTCTTGCATCGCGACCCGATTTCGCCGCTCGAGTTCGTGCCCATTGCCTCGCCGCCAGCGAACCCCGCCGACCTCTTGGCGTCGCTGGCCATGAAAAACCTCATTGAAGTTCTGCGCCAACACTATGACCTGATCATCATCGACGCGGCCCCCGTGCTCCCCGTTTCCGACACACGCCTCTTGGGAAGGCTCGCGGATAAAATCGTCTACGTCGTGCGTTGGGATTCCACTCCGCGCGAAGCGGTTTCGAGCGGCATCAAACTCATGCGTGAATCAAATGCCGACATTGCAGGAACGGTATTGAACCAAGCGGATCTCCGCCGTCACGCGATTTACGGGTACGGCTATGCGAGCTATGGCTATGGCAACAACTACGCGAAATACTATTCTGAGTAACGCGATTGGCTCGGGCTTGGTTGCCGCGGCACTGGCGTCGTATCTTTGTCTCTACGCGCTGACCTCTGTGTCGCTCGCCTGGGATTTTGCCCATGCGGAACCGCGCTATGCTGCCGTCGCGCGCGGCAAGATAGGCACGGCGCTGGAACTTGATGCTTTGATTCCGGCATTGCGGGCATCGCCGTTCCGCGCCGACTTAAGCCGGGCGGCATTTGTGCAGATGGTGATGGCACAACAGATCGGATTAAAGTCACTTCGTGCCACGACGCGCATGGCAGCGGCCCGGCGCGATCTTCGTCTGGGGCTCGCCGCCGCCCCGTCCGACGCCTATGCGTGGACCAGACTTGCAGTCGCGGAGATGCACCTCGGAAACATCAAGGCCGCCGCCGGCGCCTTGTCCATCGCGATGCAGATTGCGCCCGCCGAACGCAAACTAACGCCGATTCACTTCGACCTTGCCGTGGCGCTCTTGCCTGAACTCGACGCGCAGGGCAAAGCGACCGTGGCGCGTCGCTTACAAATCGCCGCTAAATGGCCCGAACTGACGCCCGCGCTGAGTTCCAATTCCGCAAACGCGCTTCGTTCGCGTCTCAAAAGCGAATAAAGGCAGGTCGAATTCGGAAACATCGCGCCCTTAGACGCGCGAAAGCCCCACTGAGGCTCCATCCCTCAGCGGGGCTTTCGTGAGCTGGGATCTCACTCGCATCCTGGAAACCGTTTGCGCTATGGCGTTGGGTATCAACCACAGCAGGAAGATTGGGTCGGCTGCCCGGACAGGTAGAGTTTGTGATCAAGCGCACGCATTTGCTATGCGACAAGCCGTTATACGGTGTGAGAATTCCCCACTGTGACGAAACTGCCGCGCATTTGTTCCTCAAATTCTCCTACCGCGCGAGCTGTTCTCTCGGTAGCTCTCGCAATACGCAGTATCGACAGAAGCCCCGTCTGCCGGTTCGATCCAAGATGGCGCCTGCCACCGGTACAAGGCGACCAGATCGCACTGAGTTCACAACGGCTGGGTAGTTCACGGTTCATTAAACTTCTTTGGCGCGAAACCTCGCAACCGCCCCCGAACATTCAACCCGCCGCTAAGCCTTGTGTAACGCCGCGTGCTGCATATTGGCGTCAGCGGCAATGGAACGCGCCTATGCACCAATCCAACCGGCGAAGCGCCAAACGCTACGTTATCGATGGCCTCATGGTCGAAATCGGCGGCTTCAGCCATGATACGATCGACGTGTCGCGGCTGGCCGTTTCAATCGTCCGTCGTGCCGATGTCGACTACTCTCGTCTGAACGCAAGATGCGAATTCAAGAATGCCAAGGCGAGCGAACTCAATCGCCCCATCGCAAGTCTCGAATTTGGCCACCGCCGTGGCGTAGCCGTGGTGCTCAAATATGCGCTCGCCGGACGCGAGTTTCAGTCTCGCGACTGGGAGAACATTTTAAGCCGGCACGACGTGCGCGCCGATTGGGTCGCTCTCGAAGACGTGTTCGCGTGATCTAATGGGCAGAGCACAACTCAAAGCTCTGATGGCATCCGGCTCGTCGATCGTATTCGACGCCCGGGCGCGCACGATCGCCAGCGACGTCTCAGGCATGGCGCCAAACGGCCAAAACGCCTCAATGCAGCTTCCTTCGTTCTTTGCGCACGGCCTGTTGAAAAACGCGCTTCTCTTCAAATCCGTCGAACGCGGTTGTTCGAGCGACCCAGACGGCGTCGTCTCCCATACCCGCCTATTCATTCCCTTTGACAGCGAACGCGCTGGCAACGGTGGAAAATCGCTTGTTTTTGGCCCGAGCGTGTCGGCCGAGAAGCTCGGAAAATTCTTCGGTGTCGAAAACATCGAACCCGCTCGCATCAAAGGCGATCTCGATAAGTTGGCGCTACTCGCCAAGGCGCCAAGCTTTTCGGCCTTCCTCTTACGAGACGCCTTTGAACGCGCGGGCATTGAAACCGACAAGCGCTTCTTTCAAATTAGCGACACGGAAGCCGATGCGCTGCGCGAAAACTTGAAGGCCAAACTCAAGCCTTTGGCGGCCATGGCCCTGAACCTCTCGGCGACCGTCGTCGGCAATGCCCAACTTGATCTTTTGGCGCGCAAGCTATGGGAACTCGACGATCCGGCTTTCCTCATGCCGCTGGCGCGCGCCCTCAAAATACCGGAAGCCGACACCACATCCGTGTTCTACGCCTGGATCGGCGCTGCCTATTTTCAGCGCGAGTTTGCAAAACGTCAGGCGAAAGTGCGCCTCCTCGCGGAATGGTTGGCGGCAAAGTCGCCGTTCCCGGCCGCGGAAAAAGAAGAAATCGCCCGCCAGTACGAAGACGATCGCTGCCAGGTGCGCGAACGTTTGCGGTGGGCTTGGTCTACCGCAGCCAAGATCTTCGAGCGCTACACCGTTTCCTACGATGCTCTGATAGCCGGTCGGGCGGGGCCCTTTGTCGAATATCTGCAAACTGTTCAGACGGACTTCACCGCCCTGGGAACGCGCCTTTCCGTCATCGAGTACTGTCTCAGCTTTTACGACCTGACGGCCAGCTTAGACCGAAACAGTATTGCCAGCATCGAACTGTTGCGCGAGGTCGCACGAACGATGAGGAACGCGTCGGGCGAAAGTGAATCCGGCCGGGCGGCGGCATAGAAAACCGCCGCAAAGCGTACTACAACACCCGCGATGCTTCGCGACCTTGCCAAATCAGCCTTGAGAAGAATCCCCGCGCGCGCCTTCGGCGCGCTCTCGGGCCTCACGGTATTCTACATGCACGGCTTGGTCGAAACGCATTCCGACCCGCGCGTGCAGCGTCTTCACCTGACGGTCGATGACTTCCGCGCAACGATGAGCGCACTGAAGGCTTGGGTCCGCTTCGTCTCGATCGAAGAGGCCTTGCTCCTTCTGAAGGAGGGTAGGGCGCGTGGCCCCCTCGCCGTGCTTACGTCGGACGACGGCTACCTCGACAATCACGATCTGTTGGCACCGGTCGCACGCGACTTGGGCATACCCTGGGCGCTGTTCGTCAGTACGCATCACATCGAAACCGGTGCACGTTTCCCGACCTATCTCACACGCTGCTTTGCCTACTATGCCGACCATGGCAACTACACGTTTCCCGGTCTCGAAAGATCCATCGTCATCACGGCCAACGACGCCTCGCGCGCTGTCGCCGCGCAAGCGCTCGGCCAGGCGATTTATCGTTTGCCGCAAGAGGGTGTGCGCGCCTTGATCGGCGCGGTGGTCGAAGCGACAGGGCAAGAGCGCCAAGCCGCTCTCGACATGAAGTTCACTTCCGACAAGCCGATGTCTTGGGCGCACGTTCAGGCCCTCGCCGAAGCTGGCGTTGAAATCGGCGCGCATTGCCACGAACACGCCATTCTGCACCGGGGCCAAACGATAGGCGAAGTAACGCGCCAGATCGCCATTTCGAAGCAATTCGTCGAGGAACATGTCGGACGCTGCCGCTACTTCGCCTTTCCCGTCGGCGGTGTGAAACAGATCGGTCCGCAGGCTGCAACCGCCGCGCGCGAGGCCGGCTTTGACGCTGCGTTCACAACCATCAACGGCACGCTACCGGCTTCCCGCGATCCGTTCTTGCACCCGCGCGTTATGATTAACCGCGATCCGCATGGAAACGAAAGCATGTTCCCCTTTACGGGGCTGCGCTTCGACCGGGCGCTGCCGGCGGCGCAGATTGCGGTAAAGCGCGTGGAAACCGAAATCGCGCGCTAGCACAACCAGCACGTCAGCCGCGGCTTTTTCACAGACGTTTTTAGGAATACCTTCATTCTCAACGCCCGCGTGCGGGGCGCGGCGCCTCCTGTTGGGTAACATTTCCTAGGGTGCTGATTCGCGACGGAGAGCGCGGCGCATGATGGGTAGTGTGGGCGATCGAATGGGCTTCTTCGCGCGACAACGCCATTGGGACGATGTTCCAAAGCATCGCGCGCAGCGAGCGCTTGTACGGCGCGTTGCGGTGCCAACGCGCCGGCGCAAGGTCTTCATTCTCGGCAACAGTGCCGCTGAGATATACAGCTCTCGCGCGCCGCTCATTAAGGAACTCGTCAGCCAAGATTTCGATGTCGTTTGTACGTCCCAGCCCGCGGATGTGCGCGCTGAATGTCATTTGGCGGCGCTGGGCGCAAGGTGCGTGATCCTGCCGCCCACGCGGCCCGGTCTCAGTCCGTTCCGCGATGCGCGCACGTTCTGGAGCCTATTTGGCGTGTTACGGCGCGAACGCCCCGACGTGGTGCTGTCCTTCGGTCTCAAGCCCAACGTCTTCGGTGCCTTGGCTGCGCGCCTCGCCGGCGTCGATCGGCGCATCGCTATGGTCGACGGTCTGCGCTTCACTTACACCGGCGGGAGAGAGTGGAAACATCGCATTGCGCGGATCGGGTTCGATTTTCTCTACAGTTTTCCGTGCGCGCTGTCCGATGCGCTCATCGTGCAAAATCGCGATGACCGCGCGTTCTTCGTCAAACACTTCATGCAGCGCAGTGCTCATCGCATTCACGTCATGCCCGGCGTTGGTGTGGACCTCGACGCCTACAGGCCCGTGCCTCTTCCCGAAGGTCCACTAACGCTGGTCATGGTCTCGCGCTTGTCGCGCGACAAAGGCGTATA
>JAIOQG010000145.1 GCA_021413465.1 Alphaproteobacteria bacterium
CGGGCTGCCTTCGGTCATGACCTCGCCGTCGTGAATGATATAGGCGCGGTCGATAATCTCGAGCGTTTCGCGAACATTGTGGTCGGTGATCAGAACGCCGATGCCGCGTTCCTTCAATTGCTGAACCAGCTTGCGGATTTCTCCGATCGCGATCGGATCGATGCCCGCGAACGGTTCGTCGAGCAGCATGAACGACGGTTGCGTCGCCAGTGCGCGCGCGATCTCGACGCGCCGCCGCTCGCCGCCCGAAAGGGCAAGGGCAGGGGCGCGGCGCAAATGTTCGATCGCGAATTCCGCCAGCAGATCGTCGACAAGCTGACGCCGCTTTTGGCTGTCGCGTTCGACAAGCTCGGCGACCGCCATGATGTTCTGTTCGACCGTCAGTCCACGGAAGATCGACGCTTCCTGCGGCAAATAGCCGATACCCAGTCTGGCGCGCCGGTACATCGGCAGCGCCGTGATGTCGTGGCCGTCGAGAAAGATCGATCCCGAATCAACCGGGATCAAGCCGGTAATCATGTAAAAGCACGTCGTCTTGCCGGCGCCGTTCGGCCCCAAAAGCCCAACGGCTTCGCCGCGGCGCACCTGCAAAGAGACGTTGCGCACGACGGGACGGCGGCGAAAGCTCTTGCCGACTTGCACGACGGCAAGGCCGGCCTGCTCCACCACCGTGCGCGGTGGTCCGTACTGATTGTCTTGACCGTTCTGATAGGCCATTGCGTCGGGATCGCCTCGGGACGAGTTACTCATTGAACGGGCTCATAAAATCCCACTTGGCCTTAAAGTTGCGTGAAGTATCAGGGCGTTGGCTTGCTTTCATTTGATGGCATCGTAGGAACGGGAGGCACGGCGCCCGTCGATACCCCCTTCGGCGTCTTCGTTGGCACGAAGATCCCCTCCACGCGGCCGCCTGCGCCGCCTGACGACGTCAACTCCGCTCGGCCCGTCGCCAAGTTAATGACCAATGAACTGCCGCGCAGGATGTTAGGCCCTTGTGCAAGAATGACTTTGCCCGACATCCGCACGACGCGATCGGCCACGTCGTAGATCGCAGCCGCACCCGTCGCATGTCCTTGCGGCGACGCGAGCACCACATTGCCCTTCGCTTCGATGCGCGCAATCGATCCCTTCGACGCTTTGATCGCCAACGTGTCTGAGCGCATGTGCAAATTGCCCTGCTCGATACGCACATTGCCGGCATAGGTCGCCGTCTCGTTGCGAATGTCGGCGGTTGTCGTGTCGGCGGCGATTGAGATCGGTTTGTCGCTGTCGCGCCCCATGCCCGAAAACGGATTGGGCACGCCTTGCGCCTGCGCGAGCGCAACAGTGCTGGCAAGAAAAGCGGTGGTGGCGAGAGCGATCTTGATCATGGGTTTGCCGGTTTGGGATTGGGTTGAACTTGCGGTGGTGTGGCGGTGGGTGCGGCACTTGAAGAAGCGGACTGTCCGTCGACGGTCAGTCCGGTTTCGTCCTCGGGCAGCGCGACCGCAATGCCTTCGGGGTTCGTCTCGGCGGCTTGCGCCGCTTTGCCTTCGCGCGGCGTCGGGAAATAAACCGTCGTCACGCCGCCGGTGAAACGCATGATGCCCGGATCGCGCAAGCCTTCGAATTTCTGACCGGTGATCAGGCCGAGCGGCCCTTGGCAATCGATCGGGTTGTCGCCCTTCAAAAGCCCCAGACCGAAATCATAGCGCGCCGTCTTCGTGTGGCACTCGTAACCTTTGTCGGAAAAGATATTGATCGTCTCGGTCAAGTCGAGCGTCTTGGCTTCCGCGTCCAACAAGCCCTTCGTCGCATCGACCTGAACCCAGCTCTTGTCCTGCATCGTCACGTCCGCAACGACTTTGTCGAAATACATTTTCCGCGCTTTGCCCGGCGCTTGCGTGGCCGAATTCGCCGTCACCGTAAACGGCTGGCCGCGCCCGTCCGTGCCGCTGAGCTTGGGGTGCACCAGCTGCCGGTCGTTCGTGAGTTCGTTCATCGTAATGCCTGGAATCGACACCTTGCCGCCCGCGCCGTCGCGCCCGACCGTCGAATAGACCAGCAC
Organism: Alphaproteobacteria bacterium; assembly: GCA_021413465.1. GTDB lineage: Bacteria > Pseudomonadota > Alphaproteobacteria > Micropepsales > Micropepsaceae > SZUA-430. The sequence continues at coordinate 2,048 of JAIOQG010000145.1, forward strand.
CATCACCACCAGCGAAAACGCGACGAGCGGCAGCATCACCTTCATGATGCGCACAAAGCGGCTATAGCCCAACGTCTCGTCGGCGCGCTGACGGTTGCGGAACGTCCAATCGTCCATGCGCGAACGCGGCGCGCGCGCCGCTCCGGCCGCATCGCTCGCAACCAACCGTCCTGTACGCGGATCGTTGATGAACTGTGCCATATGCGCCGCTCAGGCCACGCCGGCGCGCAGGCAATCGTGCACGTGAACAATGCCCACGGGCTTTGGTGCGGCCTTCGCCACATCCTCATCGGCGACGACGAACAAACACGTCACCGGCGTCGTGCTGTGGTTCATCAAGCGCAGCGCTTCGCCACCCAACGCGCCCGCCCGCACAAGCCGGGGCTTGGCCGTCATAACGTCCATCGCGCGCCGTTTCAGCAGATCGCTGTGCATGTTGCGGCGCAAGTCGCCGTCCGTGATGACGCCGATCAAGCCGCCGTCGCCATTGGTCACGCCCGCACAGCCGAAACGCTTGGACGTAATCTCAAGCAGAACCTCGCTCATCACCGCGTCCTGGTTCACAAGCGGCAATTCGCTTCCCGCATGCATAATGTCGGCAACGCGCACCAATTTTTTGCCGAGCGACCCACCGGGATGCAGAACCAGATAATCGTCGGCTGAAAAACCGCGTCGCGTCATCAACGCCACCGCCAGCGCATCGCCCAACGCCAATTGCATCGTCGTAGAAGTCGTTGGCGCCAATTCGATGGGACAGGCCTCGCGCGCCGCGGGTAAAATCAAAGCCACATCCGCATGCTGCGCCAACGCCGAGTCCGCGCCGCTCGTGATCGCGACCATGGGAATGCCCGCGCGCCGGGTAAACTCGATGATGTCGGTCAGTTCCTGCGTCTTGCCCGAATTCGACAACAGCAAGGCCGCGTCCTTGCGCGTAATGAACCCGAGGTCGCCGTGGCTCGCCTCGCCCGGATGGACGAACTGCGCCGGCGTGCCGGTCGACGCCAAAGTCGCTGCGATTTTGTTGCCGATATGCCCGCTTTTACCCATGCCGCTGACGATGACGCGGCCCTCGACCTTCAAAATCAGATCGACGGCCTGCGAAAAACGCCCGTCCAACGACCGCGCCAGCGCGCTCAGGGCATCGCCCTCGACGGTCAGCACGCGCCGTGCGACTTCAAGATCGGCGTGAGAAGGGCTGTCAGGCATAGCTTTCATCGCGGAAACGCTCGCTCCAGGGCATGCGAATAGCCACTTCTGCCACTCTTGTGCAGCGCAATAAAGGCGCCCACGCGAAATTCATGCCACGATGACCAGAGTATGTGCTCTCGCGGCGGGTGAATCAAGGCAATCGGCCTGTTTGGGGTTAACCCGGCACAGGCTCGAAAGGCCGTCTAATGGGCGAAAATGTCTTCGCCGCCCCAACCGGCCAAATCCAAGGCGGAGCGGGTGCCGATGAAGCCGAAGCACTTGTGCGCCAACTCCTGCCGCCCTTCGCGCACCAGCATGGCGTCAAGCGTGGCCTTGAGCTTGTGCAAGTGCAGCACGTCGGACGCGGCATAAGACAGCTGTGCGTCGCTCAGTTTCGCAGCGCCCCAATCGGAACTCTGCTGCTGCTTCGACAGGTCGACGTCCAAAAGCTCTTTGACGAGATCCTTCAACCCGTGCCGGTCCGTATAGGTGCGCACGAGTTTCGAGGCGATTTTCGTGCACCAAACCGGCGTCGTGTCGGTCTTCAGATGCTTTTGAAACACCGCCACGTCGAAGCGCGCGTAATGGAAGATCTTCACGACCTCCGGATCGATCAGGAGCCGCACCATATTGGGCGCCGCATAGGTCTTCCGGTCGAAACGCACGATGTGGCAATGCCCGTCGCCGCCCGACAACTGCGCCAGACACAACGCATCGCGCTGCGGGTTAAGGCCCAGCGTTTCCGTATCGATCGCAACGCTTTTGCCGAAGTCGACGCCGGCAGGCAGATCGCCTTCGTGGAAATGAATTTTCAT
>JAIOQG010000161.1 GCA_021413465.1 Alphaproteobacteria bacterium
CGATGCCGCATCGTCGTTGATCCGCCGCGCCGCCGGTATCGACACGCCGCCCGGCACCTCTGCATCGGGCGCGGCGAGCGTGATCAGCGAACAAGTCATCGCGCCGGGCGAAGTATTCGAAATTACCGCCCGGCTCGAAGATAAAGCGCGCGGTGTAAAGCGCTCCGAACGCGCGGTGATACGCATCACCGGCAATCCAAGCGATCCCTTCTGGGTTCTGGCAATCGAGCCCGCGCACCCGCTTGAGGATGCCGCCCGGCGCAATTGCCCGTCGCTGCCGCCGCCCGGCCCCACGGCAACGCCTTGATGCTCTCGCCGCCTCTCGACTGGGTGCTGCCGCTGATCGCGGCGCCGTTCATCGGCAGTTTCTTAAGCGTCCTTGTGGTGCGCTTGCCCAAGGGTGAAGACATTGTCGTGGCGCCGTCGCACTGCCGGCACTGCGAACGGCAGCTCACCCCCCTTGAACTCGTACCGTTGTTCAGTTGGGTCGCCCAAGGTGGCAAGTGTCGCGGCTGCGGCGCGGCGGTCGATCGGCTCTATCCCGCTATCGAACTTGCCGCGCTCGTCGTCGCCGTGTGGGCTTCATTTGTTGTGCGCGGCGACGTGCTTTTGATCACGGTCGTGTTGGGCTGGGCGTTGCTCGCGCTTGCCGCCATGGACCTGCGCGACCTGATCTTGGCCGACGCCCTGACATTGCCGCTGATACCGGCGGGCCTGACGGTAGCGTGGTGGACGGATGCAACGCTCTTGCCTTGGCACATTCTGGGCGCGGCCGCGGGTTTTGCGCTCATGGTGGCCGCAGGTTGGAGCTATAAAGCGCTTCGCGGCCGCGAGGGTCTGGGTTTCGGCGACGCGAAACTGATGGCCGCATCCGGCGCGTGGGTTGGAATCGAGGGCATCGGATCCGTGCTGCTCTACGGTGCCGTGCTGGGCTTGATTGTGGTCCTGCTGCTCCGCCTCACGGGCCGCAACGTCGATGCCGCGACGCCGATCCCCCTCGGCGCGGGGATTGCAGCGGGACTTTGGCTCGTTTGGCTCTATGGTCCGGTGGTCGTCGGTGCGTAATCGCTTGAACCGCCGCGCGCCAAGCCGGAAAATGCCGCCGAGGATGAGGTGAATCATGGTCGCAAGTCCCGCGCCCCAGCTAAGCGCCGAAGAACGTCTGATCGCTCATCTGAGCCGGTCAGGGAAGCTCGACGCCGAAAGCGCTGAGCGGGCGTGGCGCGTTTTCGAACACGGCCGGGTTAGCCTCAGCAAAATTCTGCTCGAATTGGGTCTCGTGCCTGAGCGCGATCTCGTAGCGGCCTTCGAGCAAGCGTTAGGCATCCCTGTGGCCACGGCGGAAGACTATCCGCTTGACCCCGTGCTCGCCGACGACGTGACGGAACGCTTTCTCAAAGACAGCCGCACGATATTGCTCGCCGCCAACGACGACACCGTCACGATCGCAGCCGCCGATCCGCTCGACAGTTTTGTGATCGATGCATTGCGCCTGGCGACCAACAGGCGCGTGCTCATCAAAGCAGGCACGTCGGGCGACATCGAGGAAGCGTTACGGCGTCTTTATTCCGGCAACGAGAGCGACGCTCTCGCCGCGGCCGGTGCCGATGGCGCGCAAGACATTACGGAATCGGATCTGGCACGCCTGCGCGAAAGCGCAAGCGAAGCGCCGGTCATCCGCTTTGTGAATGCACTCATCTCGCGCGCCGTCGAAGCCGGCGCCTCGGACATTCACATCGAACCGTTCGAGCGGCGCTTGCGGATTCGTACGCGTATCGACGGTGTCCTAAAGGAAGAAGATCCGGCCGGCATCGAACTCGCGCCCGCCATCCTCTCGCGCCTAAAGATCATGAGCGGTTTGAACATCGCAGAACGGCGCTTGCCGCAGGACGGCGCCGTCAAACTTGCGGTGCGCGGCAAAGAGGTCGACCTGCGCATCGCCACTGCGCCGGTGGCGCACGGCGAATGCGCCGCGATCCGAATTCTCGACAAATCATCCGTAGCGCTCGACTTTACGGCCCTTGGTTTCGACGCCGCGGCGCAGGCAAAGCTCGATGCCGTTTTGCAGCGGCCGAACGGGATTTTCCTCGTCACGGGTCCCACCGGCAGCGGCAAAACCACGACGCTGTACGCCGCTCTCCAACGCTTAAACACCGCGGAACGCAAAATCCTCTCGGTCGAGGATCCCGTCGAATACAAGATCGCTGGCGTCAATCAAATTCAGGTCAAACCCGAGATCGGCCTAACATTCGCGCATGTCTTGCGCTCGGTGCTGCGCCACGATCCCGACGTCATTCTGGTCGGCGAAATCCGCGATCCCGAAACCGCGCGCATTGCCGTGCAAGCCTCGCTTACCGGCCATTTGGTTTTGTCGACCGTTCACACCAACAGCGCCGCCGCCGCCATCACCCGCCTGCTCGACATGAACATAGAAGACTATCTTCTGACCTCCACCATCGCCGGCATTCTGGCGCAGCGTCTGGTTCGCATGCTGTGCCCGGCATGCAAAACGCCCGTCGATATCGGTGTTGAGTGGTTGCGCGAAATGAACGCGCTCGGTCTGCCGGCCGCGGGCCGGCGCGTCTATCAGGCGAAGGGTTGCCCCTCATGCCACGGCACGGGATACCGCGGACGCACGGTAATCACCGAATTGCTGGTGCCAGATGAGCGCTTGCGGCGAATGGTGGCCGAGCGGGCAGGGGCCGCGCAAATCCATGCCGCCGCTGTCGCGCAAGGCATGGAAACACTGCGCCGCAACGGCCTTCGCAAAGCGCTTGAAGGCATCACCTCGATTGAAGAAGTTTCCCGCGTCGCCCAGGAAGAGGAGTGAAAGGATGTTCGCCGGCACCAAGGCTCGCCGTGATATCAAGTTCCAAAAGGGTTACTCCCTTTTGGAACTTCTCGTCGTGTTGGCGATTTTGGGCCTAATCATCGCCATCGCCGCGCCGCGCGTCATTGGCTACTTCCAAGCCTCGAAGGCAAAAGCCGCGAAAATTCAGATCTCAAACCTCGCTGCCGCCTTGGACCTTTACCAACTGTCGAACGGCGCCTATCCCAACGAACAAGCCGGTCTCAAGGCACTGGTCGAAAAACCTGAGGGCGCCGCCAATTGGGATGGACCTTACCTGAACAAGGCCGACGGCATCATCGACCCATGGAGCCGACCCTATCTTTACAAGATACCGGGAACACACGGACCGTTCGACATCAGCACGCTCGGCGCCGACGGCAAAGAGGGCGGCACTGGCGAAGATCAAGATCTAGGTTCCTGGTGACGATGCTAATTTAGGAAGTTTTCAGCCCGACCTTTCGCGCTAATTGTTGACAGCCGTCACCACACGTTTCTCGTGTGCGTGGTACGACTGCAACGTGATGTTCAAAAGTTTGAACGTTGAGGGCGAGAGCTTGCTCGAGCCAAAAGTATGCCCGTAGATGGGCCTGCACTTGCTGGTTGGGGTGGCAAGGCGCAATGACCAAATTCGTAGCTGCGACGACAGATTGCCGCCGTCGCTCGCGCCATTGTCGCACAAATCTCAATCGGCGGGCCTGCATGCATTAAGCATAGCCACGTTGGGATTACGTGCATTGAGCGATTTCATTATGGATCAAACGGCCGCCGGACAGCAAAAGCCGGTCATGGTCCGTCCGTTGCATAGGCCTAAGGGCTTGTCACACCCGGGACAGGTGCAATGGTTACTTGCGTGCCCGCTAACACGGGACTCGCGCGCCAAAAGCACCGCCCGGTTCATGCGAAGGGTTCACGCCGCCACATGACCGATCCGCGCACCAGTGCCCTGGGTAGAGCTCTACGCCAGTCGAAGAAGGTCTTCTGGACCATCGGACTGTTCAGCGTGTTCATCAACCTGGCGATGTTGAACAGCCCGCTGTTCATGTTGCAGATCTACGACCGCGTGATGTCCTCGCAGAGCCGGGAAACGCTGCTGTTTCTGACGCTGCTTGCCGTGTCGTTGCTCATTCTGCAATCGCTCGTCGACGTCGCGCGAACGCGGCTCTTGATCCGTGCCGGCGCGCGCCTCGATCAGGAACTGGGCGCCGAAGCCTTCGGCCTGTCCTCCGGCAGCAAAGGCGCAGACGGCCAATTGTCCACCTCCCACGGCCTGCGCGATCTCGATACTGTACGCGCGTTTTTAACCGGCCCCGGCTTGATTGCGCTCTTCGATGCGCCTTGGACGCCGATTTATCTGCTCATCGTATTCATGTTGCACCCGGCACTGGGCGCGCTCACCACGGTGTTCGGCATCATCATCCTGCTGCTGGCCTATTTCAGCGACACCGCGACACGCCGTGCGTTGGGTGAAGCCACCGCCGCGCATCGCGATTCCGAGTATTTCGTCAACACGTTGCAAAACAACGCCGAATCGGCGCGCTCGATGGGCATGGTCAACAATCTGCAAGAGCGTTGGCAGGAGCATCACCGCGCCAGCTTGGCGTGGCAGGCTTTGGCCAGCGACCGCAGTGCGGCGCTGAACTCCAGCGCGAAGTTTGCGCGGCAGCTCCTACAGATGCTGGCCCTGGGGCTGGGCGCTTGGCTTGCGCTGGAAAACCTGATCTCCGCCGGTACGATCGTCGCCTCGTCGATCATCATGGGCCGTGCCCTGGCGCCGATCGAAGCGACGATCGGGCAGTGGCGCAATTTCGTTCTCGCCCGCCAGGCCTATGCGCGCTTGGGCAAGGTTCTCGCGGCGGCGGAAACCACGGCGCACCGCACCGTGCTGGCGCCGCCCGTTGGAAACTTTCGCGTAGAAGACGTTTGGATGAAATTCGACAACGCCAAAGAGCCGATCCTGCAAGGCATCTCGTTCGAACTCGCCGCCGGTCAGACGCTGGGCATCATCGGCTCGAGCGGCGCCGGCAAATCGACCTTGGCGCGCCTGCTGATCGGCGTCCGTTCGCCGAGCCGCGGCAGCGTCAGGCTTGATGGCGTCGAAGTGTCGGACTGGCCGTCCGAACAGCTTGGCCCCCATGTCGGATACCTGCCCCAAGACGTAGAGCTTCTTGACGGCACCGTGGCCGAAAACATCTCCCGCTACGGCGCGCACGACTCGCCGGCCATTATCGAAGCGGCAACCCTGGCCGGCGCGCATGAGTTTATCCTGAGCCTGCCCGACGGCTACGACACGCTGATCGGCGAACGCGGCAAGCTCGTTTCGGGCGGCCAACGCCAGCGCATCGCCTTAGCGCGCGCCATTTACGGCAACGCGAAAGTCGTGATCTTGGACGAACCCAACGCCAATCTCGACGCTTCCGGCGAAATGGAGTTGCGCCAGACGGTGCTGCGGATGAAAGAACAGGGCCGCACCGTCGTTATCGTCACGCACCGCCCGTCGATCTTGAGCGCCGTCGATCAAATCGCCGTCATGACCGCCGGACGCATCGTGCATTTCGGTCCGCGCGACGAAGTGTTGGCAAAGATCAGCAAAGCCAACGCCGACGCGAAGCGTCCGGGTCCCGTTCCAGTGCCCAACCCCGTCGCCAGCAACGTATCGACCATCGAGAAACGCTATGCCCCTTCCTAATGCCGGATCTCGCCGCCCGAACCTGCGCTCGAACGCGCCGTCGCTGCCCACGGACACGAAACGCACGATCATCGTCGGCGTCAGCCTGATCGCGCTCACCTTCGGCGGCTTCGGCATCTGGAGCACGACGGTTCCCATCGCCAGCGCGGTCGTCGCCACAGGCCAATTGGTCGTCGCCTCGAAACGCAAACAGATTCAGCATTTGACAGGCGGCGTCGTGCGTAGCTTGCGCGTGGAAGACGGTTCGAAAGTCAAGGAAGGCGACATCCTCGTCGAACTTGAGGACGACGACGCGAGTGAACGCCTCATCCGTACCCGCGACACGTACTACTTGGCCCTCGCCGCGGCCGCCCGCTTGAATGCCGAAAGCGAAGATCGCGCCGCGCCCGAGTACCCGGACGAGTTGACCAAGGCCGGCAAGAGCGATCCAGCGATCGCTTCGATCGTTGCCGGGCAGTCGCATCTGTTCGAGGCTCGCCGCCTGGAACTGCGGGGCCAATTGTCGATTATGGAAGACGAGCACACCCAGCTCAAAAGCCAACTCGTCGGCATCGAAGCCGAGCGCCGCTCGGCGTTGGCGCAGGCCAGCATGACGCGCAAGGAGCTTGCGGTCGTCGAAGACCTCTATGCCAAAGGCTACACCACGCGCACGCGAGTCTATTCGTTAAACCGCGATATCGAACAACTGACCGGCAGCGCCGGGCGCCTGACCGCCGATTCCTCGCGCGTCAAAACTGCCATTTTGGAGGCCGAGCTAAAAATCGCGCAAGTTCGCAATCAACTGCAGTCGACAATCCAAAACGAACTGCACGAAACTCAAGCCAAGATTCCCAACCTCCGCCAGCAGTTTCTTGCCGCCAGTACCGCGTCGGACCGCATGATCCTGCGCGCGCCAGTGGCGGGCACTGTCGTCAGCTCGAAAGTGCACACGGTCGGCGCCGTCGTAGCGCCGGGCGATACAGTCATGGAAATCGTTCCGGCCGGCGATCGTCTGATGGTCGAAGTCATGTTGCGCCCAACCGACGTTGATTCCGTGAAAGTGGGTCTATCGACGGAAATCCGCTTCACCGGACTTGTGCACCAGCGCAGCGTACCGTTGCTGACGGGTCAAGTGACCCGAGTATCGGCCGATGCGATACAGGATCCGCGCACCAGCGCCACGTTCTTCATCGCCCAGATCGACGTCCCCGCCTCCGAAATCCGCCGTCTCGGAAAACGCGTCCTGCAACCCGGCATGCCGGCGTCCGTCATGATCAAGACGGGTGAGCGCACCGCACTCGCCTATCTCACGCAACCCTTGACCGAGTCGGTCGCAAGCGCATGGCGCGAACAGTAGACCCTCGGCGCAACGCCGCTTGAACCGAGAGTGCCGACGCATGCGCAGACTCGGGGCCACAGTTTTTCTTTGGCTGTCGCTCGGTGTGATCGGCGCATTGGCCTTCGGCACCGAAGGCGGACTGAATGGCCTTGGCCACGAGCATCAGCGCATCACGCGCGCGGCGCTTGAAAGCTTTGGGCCCGCGACGCTGGACGAGCTCGCAGGCACCTCGACCGCCACGGGCGCCGTCGGCGAGCCGGACCAAGCGAGAGGCGGCCAAAGGAACAACGCAGCCCTACACTGCCACGGCGCGGACTATCTCGCGCCCGACGGCTCAGCGGCCTACGCGCAGACCCGTAAGGATGCCGACGCCGCGCTCGCAGCCTGCCGCGCCTTGATCGTTCAAGAACTCGATCGTGCGATAGTCAGCGC
>JAIOQG010000146.1 GCA_021413465.1 Alphaproteobacteria bacterium
GATGTGTTTGATCTTGCGCAGCCGCGTGAGCAGCCAATCGAGCTTTTCGTCGCCGATCGAGAGGGGGTCGCCGCCCGAGAGCAGCACATCGCGAACTTCGGTGTGCTGTTCGAGGTAGGCGAGGGCTTTTTCCCACTGCGATGTCGAGAAATTGTACTCACCGCCCGGGTTGCCGACCATGCGCGAGCGCGTGCAATAGCGGCAATAGGTCGAGCAGAAGCCCGTCGTGAGGAACAAAACCCGATCAGGATAGCGGTGGACGAGGCCCGGCGCGACCGTGTCATGGTCTTCGCCCAGCGGATCGTCTTCTTCGCCCGGCAGGCGGATGTACTCGTCCGAAACCATGATGTGCGTGCGGCGCAACGGTTCCGACGCGTCGGCGTGGCCCATCAAGCTTGCATAATAAGGTGTGATGCCGACCGGCAGCGAGCCTTTGTGCATCAAAGCGGCGGCGCGTTCGTCCTGCGACAGGTCGAAGACGCGTTCCAGCTGCTCGAGCGTGCGGATCCGGCTGCGCGCTTGCCAGCGCCAATCGTTCCAATCCTCGGCGGTCGTGCCTGGGTAGTTCTTTTTGTAGAACTCGCGGGATTCAGCGCTGACAGGAAAGCGGTTGGCTTTTCGGATCGTCTGGCCGGGATCGGCGTTGATGGCGGGAGAGGCTGGAACAGAAGGAAAGAGCAAAGAGGTCTGAAGGCCGGCTTGCGCGTCAGCGCCCGGACTTCGTTCAACCAGCTTGCGTTTCGTCTGAGGCCTTAAGTGCGCCGCGGTGTTGGCGCCCTTTACAAAGGTATGCACTGTCATCGGCAGCTCTGACGCCCCTCGGTTGGTCGACTGCTTCCCCGTAAAGTCCGCGCGCAGTCCGCGCTTTCCCCAACGTTGCGAATCATGCAGCACGATTCGTTCAGCGTCAAATAGATCGCGCGAGTAAATAATGGATTAGGAAGGTCCAGCGCGTGATCGATGGTGTATTCGTCGACCGTGTTAGTGAAGTAATCGCATATTGACAGGCATAGCGAGAATCTAATTGCTCAGTTCTTCTTGAAGCGAATACCCGTAATCGCGTTGTTGCGCGAAGTGACATCCCTCTCCGATATTAATTTTGCTCCGAGCAGCATGCGTACGTTTTCGAATCGAAGGCGATGATGATTGGAGAATTGCGTGCGTAGAGTGCGCGAGTGTGACAAACGCACGCAACGAAGATTTGCGGCGTATGTCGATTATTCCGTAGACGGACGATTAAAAAAAGTTGGGAAAAGAGTCGAATCGATCGGTCCCTTGAGCGCGTAGAGGTAGAAAACGCGTTTTCTTTTCGAATCGAGTCGGGTTTCAAGCGTCGCGATGCGCGTCGACGATGCAAACGCGCCGATGACATCGCTCGCATCGGTCCGGCGCGTGATGAAGAGCACGTATGAGGCTTCATCGGACCGCAAAGCGTATGCGGATTCGTATTCATTGCCGGCTTTTTGTCTTGGCCACATGCGTAACGGCTGTGAACGCGGGCGTGCATAGTAGAAAAGAGACCCCATATCCTCGCGATCATCGCTCAAGAGCGCGGTGTAAGGTGCCGCCATCGCCTCGCTCACTATCGAACGCCCTGCTTCGTTCCAACCGCGCAAGCGTTTGACGGAGTTTTCCTGGCCAACTGCAGAAACGAACGCCGGACTGACCGCTAGAGCCGCGAGGACGATGGCGACGAATGCGTTTGCGGCAAGATTTGCGGTCAACATCTTGAATAGCTGATGGCGTACGCCCCACGCGGTTACCAATATAGTAAGTGCGAGGAAGGCTGGCGCCGCCCAATTCGCGTTTGCACGGGAGATGAAGGCTTGAGCGGCAACGACGGCCAACACCGGAAGCGAAAGCGAAATCAATAACGTGTCGGCGCTGCTCCATCTGGTGTCGCGCCAGCCACGAAAAGCGCCCCATGCGAAGATACCTGCCGCAATTGGGCCGATGATTGCGCATTGAGCTATGACGAATTCGACAAGTTTGCCGAAGTTGAAGAGGTTCTTTGCGCCCCAATTCGCATTCGAGGCCGTGTGACTTACGGTCGCAAAGCTGTGCATCGTGTTCCAAACGATGTTTGGGGCGAAGGTTGCCAGCGCCGTGATGCCGGCGATCATGCCCCAGCGGCTGAATAGAAGTGCGCGCCCTTCGTTTGAAGGCAGTACCGCGAGCGCGATGCCGACGATGAAATAGAGCATCGCATACTTCGATAGAAAGCCCAGTCCGAGCGCGACGCCGAAGGTGATTGCCCAGGCCGTCGATGGTTTGCGGCGAAGTTCGGCGAAGGCGAGGAGTGCGAGCGCCCAAAAGAACAACAGCGGAACGTCGGTCGTGATTAGCAGCGACGAGAAACTGGTTCCGGGCATCAGCGCATATGCCGATGCAGACCAAAGGCCTACGCGTTGGTCATAGAGTGTGCGTGCTGCGAGAAACACCAGCAGTGCGGTCGCGCCGTGCAACAACGGCGAGGATATGCGAATGCACGATTCGCCGTCGCCGCAAATTGCGGTCGAAGCGCCGATCAACCAGGCGATCAAGGGCGGCTTCGAGAAGTAGCCGAAGGCAGGCGTTAGGCTCCATGACCAATACTGAGCCTCATCGGGGCCCAGGTTGAGCGGCGTCGCAATCAGTATTGCGATGCGACAGGCCGTCAAGATGGCAACGAAAGCTGCCAATCCAACAAGTGGACGGGTTTGCAACAGGCGTTGCATCGCCGACGTCACGGACCGGTTTTTTTCAAACGGTAGAGAGTTAGTGTAACGTGATCGCCGTTCGAATAGTTCAAGCCTTTGACATTACCCAGCGGCTCAGCAGTGAAGTTCTGTTGCGTCAGGCGCTGGTGAAATTCGCTTTCCATGTTTTTTTCGACCAAGGCGACCGAATTGGGTGTTTTGGTCAAAAAATCCGCGGCATCGGCGGGACTCGGCGAGAGCCTGATCGGCGTTCCAACCTGAAAGACCAGGCTTGGTTCATGAAACCCGACAACAGCTACCGCGTTGGGCAGTGCGCCGGAGCGCGCGATCAGGTTTGCAGCATTACGACTGATCATCACTTGATCAAGGCGCGGCAATACCCCCGCCAGCGCTACTGCGGCGAATATGGCACCAGCGACAACGGCCGCGGCACTCGCGTTCTCGCCTTCGCCGCGCAGTAGGAAAAGGACTGCGATTGCTGAGGCGGCGATGATTGGAACGGCAAGAACCCAAAGGAATACACTGCTACCGGTCCCGTAGGCGCCGGGAAGATAGAAAACGAGTGCGCCGACCAAGGCGATCGTCATCATAAGCCAGAGCGCGGCGCCAATTTTTACGGGAGCGTTGTCAAGAAAGCTGCGGCTTTCTCGTACGCCGGCCATGATCGCAGCGGCACACAACAATGCCAGTGCCGGATAGAGCGGCAAGGGATAATGAGGCAATTTGGTTGGGGCGAGTTCGAGCACGATCCATGCTGGGATCAACCAAGCGAGCAGAAACCTCACGGCGCCTTCGCGGCTGCGCGCTATCGAATAGACAATGCCCGGCGCCAAGAACAACCAACCCGGCCAAAATCCGACGAGCAAGGTTGCGAGATAGTAACCAGGAGGGCCCCAGTGGCTTTCCTGCGCGCTTAGTGCCTTGCCGAAAAAGTCCTGACCGATCGATTCGCTAAAGTACTTGCCGTTGGTGACGAGGCCGATCGCGACAAGCCACGGCACGTTGATCAAGATCACAATTGCAAGCCCGAGAAACGGGCGCATCGAGGAAATCCATTTCCATCGGCCTTCCCACGCGGAAAGGGCAATCACCGTCAACCCAACAAAGAACACGATCATCGGGCCCTTCACCAGGAAGCCCAATCCGAATGCGAGCCCCAACAGAATGGAATCTCGCAGCGGCGGTTGCGCCGCCCCTTGGCGCGCGGCGACGAAGAAGTGCGCCACCATCAGCTGCGCGCCGGTGACGAAGGCGAGCAGCACAGCATCGGTCTTAGCGATGTGAGTTTCACCTATGAGCAAAAGGGAGGACGCCATCAGGCCGGCGCCTATGAGGCCGGTCTCCTCGTCGAATAGCTTTGCACCGATGCCGAAAATGAAGAGTACGGCAAGAATGCCGCCGATAACCGAGGGCACTCGATATGCCCATATGGAATTGTACGGCTCGCCCGAGAGCCAGCCTGCGGTGACGGCCTGCATCCAATAAATGCCGATCGGTTTCTTGTTCCGGGCCTCATCCTGAAAGCGGATTTCGATAAAGTCGCCGGTCTCGATCATCTGTTTGGTTGCTTGGGTGAAGCGCGATTCGTCGCGATCAAGCGGCGGAATTGACGCGATGCCTGGGACGAACATCAACAACGATAGGACGATGAGAACCAGGCGCGGATGCGCGAGTGCAAGCGACCAGGGGCTTGCGGAGTCGTAAGATGCGGCGGATCTACGAATAGTCATTGGCAGGGTTAACCATCGAAATGCACCTCAGGCAACGTCCGTTGAACGCCTTGACGTCCATGCGGCTGCACCCGTGGCGGCTTGACGGAACGCTATCGCATCGGATTGAGCGTTCGTCCACTGCGATGTTGGAAGCTCTATTCGCGGGGCCGGGCCCCCTAAACCGGGCTTGAGCCCCTGGCGAGGTGGCAGGTCCGCTTGTATAAGGCGCGCCACCCGCCCGAAGGAGCCGAAGGCCGTGATACAGCTTTCGACCTTTGACGCACGAGAGCCATTTTGCCATTCGCAAACCGCAATGCCACCTCTTCGGAGCTTCGAACCCTTGTGACGCCTGAACTTTCCGTGGTCGTGCCTGTCAAGGACGAAGTTGAGAACGCCGTGCCGCTTCTCAATGAAATTTGCGTCGCTCTCAGGGGCGTAACCTCTTTCGAGGTCTTGTTCGTCGATGATGGCAGCAAGGATGGCACGGTTGAGGCACTTTTGGCCGCACGCAAGCAGGCGCCCGAGCTTCGGGTGCTGCGGCACGCCAAGAATTCGGGTCAGAGCCGGGCCGTGCGGTCTGGCGTGCTCTCGGCGCGGGGACAGCTCGTCGCAACACTGGACGGTGATGGACAAAACGATCCGGCGGACATTCCGAACTTGCTTGCGGCGTGGAAGAAAGCGAGTGCCGGACTGCCAGTGCTTGGTCTCGTTGCAGGACAAAGGCGCAAGCGCGAAGACAGCGCGATCAAGCGGCTTTCGTCTCGAATTGCCAACGGCGTGCGGCAATGGTTGTTGAAAGACGATACGCGCGACACGGGATGTGGGCTCAAATTGTTCTCGCGCGAGGCCTTTTTGGCTCTGCCCTATTTCGACCATCTGCACCGCTACATGCCGGCGTTGATGTTGCGTGAAGGGTATCGGATCACGCATGTCGATGTGCATCACCGGCCGCGGGCGCATGGTGCTTCAAAATACGGGACATTGGATCGATTGTTGGTGTCGTTTTCCGATTTGGTGGGCGTACGATGGCTGAAGCGGCGATCCCGCAATCCCGAACGGGTCGACGAACTCTGAGGACTTCCCGAAAATGTTCGATTGGCTGACGTGGGAACTTGTCTGGGTGCTGATCGGCTTTGGCGGTCAGGCGCTTTTTACGTCCCGATTCATCGTGCAGTGGTGGGCCAGCGAGAAAGCTGGCCGAAGCGTCGTTCCCGTCGCGTTCTGGTATTTCAGCGTCGGCGGAGGGCTTATTTTGCTGATCTACGCCATTTATAAGAAGGATCCGGTGTTCATTTCCGGCCAAGCACTTGGCCTGATTGTGTATGCCCGGAACCTCTACCTCATATTCGTTGAACGCTCGAACGCCGGTCGCGAAGAGCCACCTGCCACAAAATAGCCACGTAGAGTTCCGAACTTGGCCCGGGTTGCGGGCGCTGCTATTGTGAGGCTGCGGTGCTCGGGGTGCGGGCTTCTAACGGAAATAACGAGGGTTCTATGGCGAGTTCAAACAGAGCGGCAACGACGTTTTCGGCGCTGAATATATTGCCTTTGTTGATATTTCCGTTGGTCATCTACAATGTTGTTACGTTGTTCAGCGCCGACCCAAGTTGGGTCGCGGGGCAGCCTTTCGCCATTCATCTCATTTCAAATGACAATTGGGGCGTATCGTACGGCGATATTTTCGTGGCCTTGAGCCTGCTTCTGCTGTTCGTCGAAATCGTCAAGTCGACCCGGACGGACGCAAGTTCCATCATCAATCACGGACTGTCGATGGCACTGGCACTGGTTTGCGTTCTGCAGTTTGTGACAATGCGCGGGTTTGGGACTTCGGAGTTCTTCTTCTTGACGCTGATGCAAGCGCTCGACGTCATTGCCGGCTTCACAGTCACCATCGTCGCTGCGAAGCGCGATTTCGGTTCTGCGGGCGGAATTGCCGGCACGAATTGAGGCCGGCCGGCGTCGAAGATCGAATGGGGCGTGTCCGTTGGCCGGACGCGCCCTTTCTTTTACATGAATAGGAAGAACACGAAGGTCAGAACGACTGCGCCTTCAAAGAGGCGCCGAAGCGTGGGGCTGATGCGGCGGCGGCGAGGCATCCGTTCCGTCGTCAGAAGCAGATGCGCAAAGCGCATTTCGCCTAATGATGGTGCTGCCATAGCGTTGACCTCGATGGCGCCCGCTGTCTCCAAACGAAACAGGGGCATTGGTTATCGAGGTCAAAGTCGCAAGGCCCGTGCCCACCGCAGTGGGACGCGTTAACTGCGCCAGCGCAGCGTGGCTTCAGGAACCGGATTAACGAAGTCGCGTTTGGCCGCGCTAGATTCGTGCCATTCCTTCTTTAACCGATAGTACCACATGGCAGGTACGTCGGCGTCTTGGATCAGCATCAGACGCGGATTGAATTTTAGACCTTCTTTTTGGAGCGTCACCATGTGGCGATCCTGGCCCAGAAAGACGCGCGCGATCGATTGCGCGATCGGCTTGAACGGAGCAATCCAGGCCATGTTCCAATAAAACGTTTGCGTCACTTCGGTTTCATCGTCGTTCAGCGGCGTGCATGTGGTTAGCCCCACGACTTCGTTGCGGCCCGCCTTGATGTGTTCGACGCGGATACTGGGCAGTTGGAACGAGATCTCCGTCGTTCTGTCGCCACCCAATAGTTTGTAGAGCGTGGAATTGCTCGATGGTTTATGCGTGACCATGGTGAAGCCGAGATGCGACGGCGCATATTTCTTGGCTTTTGCATGTATCGACGCTGCCGAGCGCCACCACCACGCTCTATGGACGAACGGTCCGTGCGCGGGGTCCATCAAGCCAACAACTGCATGATCGATGCCGCAGGGAAAAAGCTGCGCTTCGATCAGTGTTGGCATCGCTTGCGGTGTGATGGGGAGGTGGGGTGGGGCGGTTGCCGGGCGCGATTCAGTTTGCGCATCTTCGGCGATATAGACCCAGATGAGGCCATTCTTTTCCGAGATCGAGTATTTTCTGACCCCGATCTTCGAAGCCTCCACACCCTCCTCACCCACGAGAGATGGGATAAGCGAGCATTGGCCCGATGGTTTGAAGCGCCAGCCATGATAGGGACACTCGATGGTACCTTCCACGATGCGGCCTGCCGATAAAGGCACGCCCCGGTGCGGACAGAGGTCGCGAAGCGCAAAGGCTTCCCCTTCCCGGGTACGGCCGAAGACGATGGGTTCGCCTAGGATGGTTTTGTGTATCAGTTTGCCGGGCTTTAGCGCACGCGTGTGCAACGCGAAATACCAGAGATTTCGCAGGAACATTGGCGATTTGACGTCTTGGATGCTCATGATTGCCTTCACAATGCCAAAGCCGATCGTGTCCTGCAAAGGCGGCAAATCGCGCTAAACTGCAAGCGAAGCGACATTTGAGGATTGCGATGAGATTGCCAGACCTGGCGCACGTGACGTTTGCGGTGGATCAACACGTTGCAACCGTCACCCTAAATCGGCCCGAAGTCCGAAATGCGCTGAATGCGCGTGCTTATGCCGACCTTGAAAATGTCTTTCACCATATTCAGGGTGAGCCTGAGATACGTGTCGTTGTTTTGACAGGGGCGGATCCAGCGTTTTGTTCGGGCGAAGACGTTAAACAGATGATGACCGGTCCGGAGCGGGAACGGTCGCAGTCGCGTCTGGCGGCGGTGCGTCCGCGCCTTACCCCTGCGGCGCAAGCCGTTTTGGAGTGCGACCGGCCGATCATCGCGGCGGTGAACGGTGCTGCGGTTGGCTGGGGCATGGAACTCAGTCTCTTCGCAGATATTCGTATCGCCTCGGAGCGCGCGCAGTTCGGAGAGATTTTCATCAAGCGGGGACTCGTCACCGATGTCGGCGGAATGATGATATTGCCGCGACTTGTGGGACCACAGAAAGCGGCGGAGTTGTTGTTCACCGGCGATATCATTGATGCCGGCGAAGCGGCGCGGATTGGGCTCGTCACAAAAGTCGTCGCACATGACACGCTGCTTGGCGAAGCGTCGACTTTGGCGCGCCGCATTGCAGCAAATGCACCGCTAGCGCTTAGGTATATGAAAGACGGGCTGCGGCGCGCTTCTGCGCGCGACGTTGCCGAATTCGGAGGCTGGGTATCCACGACGCTGGGCCGTCTGTTTCAAACGGAAGACCATCGCGAAGGTGTTGCAAGCTTTATCGAGAAACGCCAACCCCGGTTCAAAGGACGATAGGGATGGCGCTTTTCTTCGACAAATCTTGGTTCGATGCGCGGCTTAAAGATGTTGGCGCGACACGCGAAGATATTGCGCGACTGCTCCAACTGTCCGAAGTGCAAGTGGAGGAGATCTGGAAGGATCAGCGCGAGCTTCGCGCGCATCAAGTTGCAGTCATCGCACGGTTTCTAAATGTCGCCCCGTGGCTTGTGGCGGAGCACGCCGGCGTTTCAACTCCAATACCGCAGGAGAACGAAGATGTGAGCGCACGCCTCAGCGAGATGGAACATCGTCTTGCGCGTCTAGAACGGATGATCGTCGAATTGAAAGCGCGGCTTGAGGCGCCGCGAAACTAGATCGAAGCTGCCGAACGGCGGCGATCTCCTGAACCCAGTGCGGATGCTGCCAGGTAGTTGGCGGTGGCCGCTGCAGGGTCGATTGCATGAATTGGCTCAAATTGGGCAATAAACTGAGCCACAAATGTCCCGGCGGGAAAAACGGTGAAATTGGGGGGCGCCTGCTCGATGGAGCGCACGTAAGGGCGCGCCGGCCGCAACTCTTCAACCGTTGGCCGCGCTTCCCTGGCCTGTACACGGGAGGTGGCTGCGACCGGCGCTATTCGACGAGCTCCGAAATACGCCGGACGCGTCGAAATGGGACAGTTTTGGTGCGCGATGATCATCCTACGGCACTGCAACGCAGTCAGCGTGCCATCAGCACGACGAACTTCTTAAGCTTAACAGCCACTTCGCCATCTCTATGTTGGCGGCGAGAGTGAGAGATTCCGGGTTTCTTAAAGAATGCGGCGCTACAGTCCGGCTCGTTGCGAGAAAGGGCAAAGCCCTCCGCGTGTGACGAATTTGGTGGGGCAATAGACCGCTGTGTTCAGCCGCCGTCAGGCATCATCTGTCCGCGCTTTGGCCGAGCTTTCGGAAGCGCAACGCTTGCGTCTGGCGCTCGCGGCCGCCGGAGACGTTGTCTACGATTGGACTCCTGGCGATGGTGTGATGCAATGGACCGGTGAGCCGAGCACACATCTTGGATTTGGCGAAGCGTCGCAGTATGCGAGCGATAATGGGTTTCATGCGCTGATCGACGAAGCGGCGGCAGAAGCCCGGCTGCGGTTGGTTTTGTCGCCGCCGGCCGATGGTGGAGCGTTTCATCTTGAATACTCGCTAAAAACAGGTGGCGCGCCCATTTGGGTGGAAGAGCGTGGCGTTTGCTTGCTGGCCGCCGATGGACAGGCCGAGCGCATCGTCGGGCTCGTGCGCAATATCACCGAGCGGAAGCTGCGCGAGGCGCATTTGTCGTGGGCGGCGAGCTACGACGAAATGACAGGACATCTAAATCGCCTGCGCTTGCGCGAGAAACTGGCCGAACATCTCGAGATGAAGCCGACCGTGGAACGCAAGCCCGCCGTGTATTGCGTGGTAGCGATCGACGATTTGGCGGTTGTCAACGAAACCTACGGTTTCGATACGGCCGACGAAGTGATTGTTGCCGTGGGGCGCAGGTTGGGCGAAGCGGCTGGCGCCAAATGCGTCGTGGGTCGCACGGCCGGCAACAAGTTCGGCCTCATTTTGGACGGTTGCACGTCGAGCGAAATGGCGGAGCGCATGGCCGCACTGCGGGCGGCCGCGAGGGCGCGCGTGGTTCCAACACATGGTGGCGCCGTCAGCGTCAGCGTTTCAGTCGGCGCGGTTGCGTTGCCGCAAGATGCGCGTAACAGTCAGGAAGCGATGGCGCGCGCCGAAGAAGCGCTCGATCGCGCCAAGGTGCATGGGCGCGACAATTTTGCAGCGTATTCCCACTCGCCGCAAAGAGAGTCCCTGCGCAAGCGCACGGTTTCGATCGGCGATCAGATCGTTACGGCGCTCGCAGAAAACCGCATCGTGCTCGCCTATCAAGCCATCGTTGATGCCAAGAGCGGCGAAGCCGTCTCGCATGAATGTTTGGTTCGGATTGCGCGACCCGAAGGTCAGATCATTGCCGCAGGCGACTTCGTGCCTGTCGCCGAACAGCTGGGACTAATTCGACGGCTCGACCGGCGCGTGCTCGAGCTCACAGTGGAAGCGCTGCACAAGCATCGCGGGGCGTCGCTTTCATTGAACGTGTCGGGCATGACGGCGAGTGACCGGCCCACGCTTGAATCTTATGTTGCTTATCTGGAGGCGCACGCCGACGTCGCCCCGCGAATGGTCGTCGAACTCACCGAGACGGCGGCGTTGATCGACATCGAGGAAAGCATGCGCTTTGTCAGTCGCGTGCGTGCGCTGGGGGCAAAAGTTGCCATCGACGACTTCGGTGCCGGCTACACATCTTTCCGCAATCTCCAGTCGTTGCATGTCGATATGGTCAAGATCGACGGTTCGTTCGTCAAAGGCCTCGCCGATAGTCGCGACAATCAGATTTTTGTGCGTACGCTTGTCGATTTGGCGAAGAACTTTAAGTTGGAAACGGTCGCGGAATGGGTCGCCGAGGCGCGTGAGGCCGACATCTTGAAAGCGTTCGGCGTCGACTACTTGCAAGGGTTTTACTACGGAAAGCCCGAGATCAAAGAACCCTGGACGCTCTGATCCGGGTTGCGTTTGTCCTTCATGCTTTCATTTTGACGCAGGCGCAGCGTCGAAGACATCACGCCGCGGCTGCGACAGGTGATATTTTTGCGCCCAAGCGCTACATGCATCAGTCTCTTGGGAGCGGTTCGGTGACGATCAAATTCAAGCAACGTTCTGTTTGGGACGGTTTCCGCCGCGGATTGGGCGGAAAATGCCCCGATTGCGGTAAGGGGCCTTTGTTCACGGCCTATCTCAAAATCGCGCCTAGTTGTCCGTCCTGCGGTCATGCGGTTGGGGAGTACCATGCCGACGATGGGCCCGCCTATTTCACGATTTTGATTGTGGGTCACCTTGTTGTTGGGCCGATGCTGTTCCTTGATTTCGTGCGGACCTGGCCTGTTGTTTGGGTTTGGGCGCTTCTTATTCCCTGCATCATCGGTTTGTCGCTGTTTTTGCTGCCGCGCGTTAAAGGCGCCTTTGTCGGCGTGCAGTGGGCCGTCGGCGACCGCAGCGCCGCCTGACACACGTGCTGCCCGGTTTTCTTTGCAGGCACGGAACCAAAAGACGAACGAAATGATCGGCTATTTCCGCGATCTCGACGGCAATAAGTTCGTCGCGTTTTGCATGGTTCCGAAGAAGTAGATTTTAATAGGGGCAACGGGGCGCGCTGATGCCCTGCGGGAGGCGCGTCGTTGAATCACCGCACGCAGTGGCCAACTGAAGGTCAGTTAGGCCAGTCGTTTTCGATAAGTCGGCGCCCTGCAACTGGGCGCCGCTTAGGTTCACGTTGGTGAAGTTCGCACCATCGAGTTTCGCGCCGGCAAGCCAGGCCCAATTCAACCACGCATTCGAGAAATTCGAGCCACGCATGTCGGCGCCCTGAAGCTGTGCGCCTGAGAAATTCGTATAGGCAAACGATGCGTTCGACATGTTTGCGTTGTTGAGTTGGGCGCCTGCCAGATTCGCGCCATCGAATTTCGCGCCCGACAAATCGGCTTCAATCATGACGGCGAGCTGAAAGAAGCCGTATCGCAGGTCCGCATTCGACAGATCGCAACGGACGCACTCGCCCATATTCTTGGTGTTCTTCGCCCGAGCAATGTCTTTCGGGTTTGCGGCCTCGGCGCTCGATGCTGCGGCTGCGCACATACCCAGCATTACGACGGTCAGCGCACCGACGGTGCGGAAGCTGCGTGTCATTTGAGGTTCTCATCGTAAGCGGGCGCGCGAGTATACACCCCGAACGGAATTCTGGCAGGCAATTGTACTTTAGTTCAAGGCTGCAGCGCCTGGCATGCGATGTTTTCGCGTCAAAGTTATCTATTTGCGATTGGCGAGGTCGTCGATTTGACGGCGCATGTCGTCGAGCTGCGCCTTGAGTTCGGCAATCTCTTCGTCGGCAGGATTTGCGTTCGGTTCGGTGCCATTTGCG
>JAIOQG010000162.1 GCA_021413465.1 Alphaproteobacteria bacterium
GAACCGCGCACGCCGACGGGGATGCCCTGACTGCGCGTCCATTTCATGAAGTCCGAGACGATGAGAAAATAGCCCGGGAACTTCATGTTGATGATGACGTCGAGTTCGAAGTTCAGACGCTCCCAATAGTCCTTCTCGGGCACGTACATGCCGTTGACGGCAAGGCGTTCTTTCAAGCCGCGTTCGGCCTGCGCGCGCAGTTCCGCTTCGGGCGAGAGGCCGGAAGCGGGCACGAATTGCGGCAGGATGGGGCTGCGCTTCTTCGGCATGAAGGCGCAACGCAGCGCAATTTCAAGCGTGTTGTCGATCGCTTCCGGCAGATCGGCGAACAGGGCCGTCATTTGTTCGGCCGATTTAAAATAGTGATCGGGGCTTTCGCGGCGGCGGTCGTCCTGCATGACGTAGTTGCCGTCGGCGACGCAGAGCAAGGCGTCGTGGGCGGCGTACATTTCCTTGGCGCCGAAATAGGGTTCGTTGGTGGCGACCAATGGAACGGCGTGCGCGTAGGCCAATTGCAGCAACGGTTTTTCGGCGGCGATTTCGTCGGGCAGTCCGTGACGCTGGAGTTCGATGTAGAGACGGTCGCCGAACAGTTGGCGCAGGCGGACGATCCAGGCTTCGGCGGCGTCGTGTTGGCCGGCGACCAGCAGCTTGTTGAGCAGGCCCTTCGGCCCGCCGGTGAGCACGATCAAGCCTTCGTGGTGGCGTTCGAGCGCCTCCCACGTGACATGCGGTAGGTCGCCCGGCTGAACGTCGAGATGGGCTTTGCTCGCGAGTTTCATCAGATTGGCGTAGCCGGTTTCGTCTTGCACCAGGACGGCGATGGCACCCGTCAGGTTGCGCGCTTGCGTGCTCGCGGTGCGGCCCTTGGGGGCGTCGGTGCTTTCGACCTGTAGCGTCAGCTGGCAGCCCACGATCGGCTGGACGCCGGCTTTGCTCAACGCTTCGGTGAGGTCGTAGAGGCCGAAGAGATTGTTGGTGTCGGTGACGGCGATGGCCGGCATGCGCAGCTTTTTGCACAGCGCCGCCAGTTCATCCGGCTGCATCGCGCCTTCGAGAAGCGAGAAGGCGGAGTGAACCCGCAGATGAACGAAATTCGCGTGACTTGGCATGCACCAACTCCGGAAAAATCACTGTACGGATAAGTACTCACCGCGCGATGGGATAGGCAAGAATTGATGCACGCGGAGGCGCGGAGAACGCGGAGAAGGGGCTCTGTCTTGTGGACGACTTGATCAGGTTCCGACAGCTACGCTGTGTTTCTATTCCGGGTCGCGATTTATTCGCAAGTGTGGCGAGGTTGAGGGCGCCAAGCCGTTCACAACCCTTTGCAACCCTTCTTTCATCGTCGGGGCACCGAAATTGACCAACAAGCCAACGGGAAGATTCATCAGACGGAGATATGTCAAAACCTGCTTCGGGTGCACTGGCGAAATCTTCTCGACCGATTTGATTTCGACAACCACCAACGATTCAACAAGAAGATCGATCCGCAACATGTCGCCAAAGTGAAGGCCGTCGTACTCGAAGGAAACGGATTTCTGTCTTTCCACCTTCAGACCGCGGCGTTCTAGGTCGCGCAGCAAGACGGTTTCGTAGACAGACTCAAGCAGTCCGGGCCCTAAGCCCTTGTGCAGCTTCACGCACGTATCGACAATAGTTCCTGTTATTTCGTCTAGCGTTTTGCGCTCCGGCATCCAGCCCTCCGCGGCCTCCGCGGCTCCGCGTGCTTCACTCTATAATCTTTGACCTGGAACGGAATACGTCTCAAGCCTTCAGCTTGCCGGCGTCGATGAGTTTGCCGTCGTGGAGGAGCCAGGTGCGGTCCATTTTGACGGCCATTTGCAGGTTGTGGGTGGCGATCAGCGCGGCGACGCCGCGGGAGCGGCAGGTTTCGACGAAGACGTTGAAGACCATGTCCGCGGTCTTTTGATCGAGGTTGCCGGTCGGTTCGTCGGCGAGGATGAGGCGCGGTTGGTTGGCGAGCGCGCGGGCGATGGCGACGCGTTGTTGTTCGCCGCCGGAGAGTTTGGCCGGTCTGTGCGTGGCGCGTTGCGACAAGCCCACCAACGTCAGCAGGCGCATCGCGAGCGCTTCGGCTTCGCGCGCGCCTTTGCCGCCGATGCGTTGCGGCATGGCGACGTTTTCGAGCGCGTTGAATTCCTGCAGCAGGTGATGGAACTGATAGACGAAGCCGAGTTCCTCGCGGCGGATGCGCGTGCGCTCGGCGTCGTCGAGCTTCGAGCAGTCGCGGCCGTTGATGACGACGGCGCCGGACGACGGCGCCTCTAGAAGTCCGCAGATGTGAAGCAACGAGGACTTGCCGGAACCTGAGGGGCCGACCAGTGCCACGATTTCGCCGGGCATGATTTGGTTCGTGATGCCGCGAAAGATTTCGAGCGTTTCGGGACCCGAACCGAAGGTGCGGGTGACGTTGTGCAGCATCAGCGCGGGCAGGTTTTGGGACGCGATGCGGGGCGCCATGTCTTGCGAGCGGATCAGGGGCTCACTCATAGCGCAGCGCCTCCACCGGATCGAGTTTGGCGGCGCGCCAGGCGGGATAGACGGTGGCCAAGATCGTGACGACCAGCGCCATGACAACGACGGCGGCGACTTCGTCGACTTCCATTTTGGCCGGCAGTTTGCTGAGGAAATAGATGGTTTCGGGAAAGAGGTCGGCGCCCGTGGCATAGATCAGGCCTTGGCGGATGGTTTCGATGTTCCAGCAAAACAGCACGCCAAGCACGAAGCCGATGAACGTACCGACGACGCCGATCGCGGAACCCGACATCAAGAACACGCGCAAGACCGTGCCCGAGGTCGCGCCCATCGTGCGCAGAATGGCGATGTCGCGCGTCTTGTCCTTCACCATCATGATCATGCCGGAAATGATGTTGAACGAGGCGACCACGATCATCAGGGACAGGATCAAAAACATCACCGTGCGTTCGACCTGAAGGGCGCTGAAGAAGGTCACGTTTTGCTCGCGCCAATCGATGATGCGCGTGTTTTCGGGCACGGCGGCTTCGATGGCCTTGCGCAGCTCGTCGACGCGGTCGGGATCGTCGACCATCACCTCGACGGCGCTGACGCCGGTGCCTTTGTTGAAATAGGCCTGCGCTTCGGCCATGGGCATGTAGACGAACAGGCTGTCGTAGTCCGACATGCCGACTTTGAAGGTGCCGGCGATTTTGTACTTCTTGACGCGCGGGGTAACGCCGAAGGGCGTGACGTCGCCTCGCGGGGCCAGCAGGGTGATGTCCATGCCGGGCAGCAGGCCCATCGAATTGGCCAGGCGTTCGCCGACGATGACGCCGCCGTCCTGCGTCTGAAAGCGCCGCATGGCGCCGGGGCTCAACGAGTCAGCGACCAGTTTCAAATTCATCAGATCGGCGGCGCGTACGCCGCGCACCAGAACGCCGGGCGAGGCGCCGGACGCGGTCGCCAGCGCCTGACCGTCGATGATGGGCGTGGCGCGGGTGATGCCGGGCAAGCGGGCGAGCTTGGTCGTCAACGTCTCCCACTGTTCCAGCGGGCCGCCGAGCGATTGCACCATGAAGTGACCGTTGAAGCCGAGAATTTTTCCCATCAGCTCTTCGCGGAAACCGTTCATCACCGACATGACGATGATCAGCGTCGCGACGCCGAGCGCGATGCCGGCGAGCGAGAAACCGGCGATGACGGAGATGAAGCCTTCCGAGCGGCGCGCGCGCAAATAGCGCCCGGCGAGCATGAACTCGAAGCCCGAGAACGGCCGGGTGCCGCCGCCGGCGCGTTTGGCGCGCGGCAGGTCGCGGGTTTGGCCTTGGAAGTCGGGTCGGTTCATCAATGCCCGCTTGTGAACTTGTTCAACGCCGCTTCGGGCGAGAGGTTTTCGCGCTCGCCCGTTTTGCGGTTTTTGATTTCGATCTGACCGGTCGCCAAGCCGCGCGGTCCGACGATGATCTGCCACGGCAAGCCAATCAGATCGAACATCGAGAACTTCGCCCCTGCCCTCTCACCCGTGTCGTCATACAGCACTTCGACGCCAGCGTTCGTGAGTTTGGCGTAAAGATCTTCACATGTTTCCTTGGTCTTAGGATCGTCGGCCTTGAGGCTGATCAAGCCGATGCGGAAGGGCGCGACGCTTTCGGGCCAGATGATGCCCGCTTCGTCGTGGCTCGCCTCTATGATGGCGCCGACCAGGCGCGAGACGCCGATGCCGTAGGAGCCCATCTCGACGAAGACGTCCGTGCCCTCGGGGCCCGCCACTTTCGCGGTCAGGGGTTTCGAGTATTTCGTGCCGAAATAGAAGATGTGGCCAACCTCGATGCCGCGCGCGGCGAGGCGTTTGTCTTCCGGGATTTTTTCGAAGGCGGCGGCGTCGTGCTTTTCGTCGGTGGCGGCATAAAGCGACGTGCGCTGCTCGATCAGCGCCGTCAGATCACCGTCGAAATCCACGTTCTGCGGCACGGCCATGTCGACCAGGTCTTTGTGGCAATAGACTTGGCTTTCGCCGGTGTCGGCCAGGACGATGAATTCGTGGCTGAGATCGCCGCCGATGGGGCCGGTGTCGGCCTTCATCGGCACGGATTTAAGCCCCATGCGCGCGAAGGTGCGCAGGTAGGCCACGAACATTTTGTTGTAGGCGCGCCGGGCGCCCGCCGCGTCGATGTCGAAGGAGTAGCTGTCCTTCATCAAAAATTCGCGGCCGCGCATGACGCCGAAGCGGGGGCGGATCTCGTCGCGGAACTTCCATTGAATGTGATAAAGAATGCGCGGCAGTTCCTTGTAGCTGCGCACAGCGCCGCGGAAGATGTCGGTGATCAGTTCTTCGTTCGTGGGGCCGTAGAGCAGATCGCGTTCGTGGCGGTCTTTGATGCGCAGCATTTCCTTGCCGTAATCGTCGTAGCGGCCGCTTTCGCGCCAGAGGTCGGCCGATTGCAGGGTTGGCATCAAAAGCTCGATCGCGCCGGCGCGGTCTTGTTCCTCGCGCACGATCTGTTCGATCTTCTTGAGGACGCGGTGGCCCATGGGCAGCCAGGAATAGATCCCCGCCGAGGCCTGGCGCACGAGGCCGGCGCGCAGCATGTAGCGGTGGGAAACGATCTGCGCTTCGGCGGGCGTTTCGCGCAAAAGCGGCATGAAAAAGCGGGAAACGCGCATGGGTGGTGTGATTCTCGGGGTTCGGGTTCGGGCACAGTCTTAGCGGGGCAAGAGAGGCCGTGCAATTCCGCCGTTTTTGGGGCGGGGGGCCGTCACGCATGAGCGATTGACCGGTTGTTCGGTTGTTCGGGGGGTATACCCCCCTCCCCCTCCCTCCCCCTTCTATCACACCGTCATCCCGTCGCGCGTGACCGCATGTCGTGTGTTCGGGGGGGTATAGCCCCCTCCCTCTCCTCCCCCCCTCTCAGACTCTCCCCCTAAAATAGCAATACTCCGCCCTCCGCAGAGGAGGGTTCCTGTGCGGTTGGGCGGGTGTTTTCAACATGGCGCTTCGCCGTACGAGTTCAAGTCAGAGACATTCGGGTTGCGAACGCTGACGCACGTTTACGGACGGCAAGCAGAAAATAAATTCGCTCGAAGGTTGGACGGGGGACAGAGGGGGGGAGAGGGAGGGGGGGTATACCCCCCGAACACGCGATCATTCGGACACGCGCGACGGGGAGTCGGCGTGTCGGCGTGACGGCGTGACGGGGGGGATGAGAGGGGGTACTCCCCCCTCCCCTACTGCAAGGTCGCGCTGTCGAGGTTCAGTTTGTCGACCGGGATGCGAACGAGGTCCGGGCGTTTTTTCTTCAGGGCTTTGAAGAAGACCGCGCCGTCGCCCACGACCACGATGCTGGCGTTGGCGGGGTCGTAGAGGCGGGCGGCGAGCGTTTTGACTTGGTCGGACGTGACCGCGCCCACGTCCGCCACGTAGGACTGCAGCTTGCCGAGCGGCAGGTTGAAGGCCGCCAGCTGCGTGAGTTGGCCGCCTAAGCCCGACGTCGTTTCCACATCGCGGCCGAAGCTGCCGATCAGGTTTGCTTGGCGGGCGGTGAGTTCGTCCGCGGCGGCGTTCGTGGCGCCGAGGCGTTTGAGTTCGAGCTCCATCAGGTCGACCACTTGCACCGCGGTTTCGTTCTTGGTTTGCGCAAGCGCCGTGATCGGTCCGGGCGCCAGGCGTGGCGACAGGCTTGAGTTCGCGCCGTAGGACAGGCCGCGCTTGATGCGGATTTCCTGGTTGAGGCGCGCGGAGTAGCCGCCGCCCAGGATCGAGTTCGCGACCACGGCGGGATAGTAGTCCGCATCGGTGCGCGCGAGGCCGTGCATGCCGAAGAAGACCGCCGCCTGGCCCGACTTGGGCAGGTCGATGAGCACCGCGCGCGTGCCTTGGGCGTGTTGGGCGGCGTCGGGTTTGGCCGCGAGCGGCGTGGCCGGTTTTGCCCAATCGCCGAAGAATTTCTCGGCAAGCTTGAAGCCGTCGTCATCGGAGACGTCGCCCGAGATCACGAGCACGGCGTTGTCGGGGCGCCATTCGCTCGCGTGGAAACCCGCCACGTCGTCGCGCTTGATAGCGGCAATCGAGGTCGGCGATTCCACGCTGCCATAAGGGCCGGCGCCGAACAGAATGCGCGCCATGGCATAACGCGCGACGGAGCCGGGCTGGCGCAGGCTGACGGAGAGGCCGTCGAGCGATTGTTGACGCTGGCGTTCGACTTCCTCGGCCGCATAGGCGGGATTGCGCACCACGTCGGCGGCGATCGCGAAGGCTTCGGGCGCGCGGCTCGACAGGGTTTCCAGGGACACGGTGGAACTGTCCGCGCCCGCACCGGCGGAGAGCGAAGCGCCGAGCGACTCGATCTGGCGCGCGATATCGGTGGCGCTGCGGGTTTTGGTGCCTTTGGTGAGCACGTCGGCTGAGAGCGAGGCGATGCCGGCGCGGCCCGCGGGGTCGCTGCTTGAGCCCGACAGAATGCGCAGCTCGGCGCTCAACAGCGGCAGGTCGCGCTTGGAGGCGACGATGACGCGCAGGCCGTTGGCCAAGGTGCGCTCGGCGGGCGTTGGCAGCTTGGCCGAGACGGCCGCACCGGGCGCCGGTGGTTTCGCACGCGTCGCCTCAGGTTCCAGCGCGAAGACGGTGACTTCTTCTTTCGGGATGTCGAGCTTTTGCGCTTGGATGGTGGCGGCGGTGGCTATCGTGTCGGCTTTGGCGTCCTTCGGTTTCGTTTCGGCCGAGAGGTAGCGGATGGTGATGCGCTGCTGATCGTTGAGAATGGCCTTTGCCACGCGCTGAACATCGGCCGCCGTGACGGCCTGGATATCGGCGAGCAGTTTGTCGGCGTATTTGCCGTCGCGGAAGCGGATGAGGGAGTTCGCGAGTTCGCTCGCGCGGCCGAACGCGGTTTCGCGCTGTTGCACGGCTTCGGCGAGGAGTTCGTTCTTGGCTTCGTCGAGTTCGGCGGCGGTGACCGCGGTATCACGCAGGCGCGCGATTTCGGCCATCAGGCTTTTGACGCCGTCATCGGGCGATTTGCCTTCGCTCAAAACCGCGGCCAGCGTGTAGGCGCCAGCGTCGCGCGTCGGTTCGAAGTTCGTGAACACTTCCGCCGCGACTTGCTGGGTGTAGACCAGCGACTGGTAGAGCCTTGAGCTTTCACCCTTCGACATGATCGCATCAAGCACGGTGAGGGTTGCGATGTCGGGGCTGAGGGCGTTTGGTTGGGGATAGGAAATCGAGACCGCGGGCAGCGGCGTGTTCGGCTCATAGACCGTGAACTCGCGCGGCGCCGTGCGCGCCGGTTCGACCGCGGTTACGCGCGGGATGGCGCGCTTTGGCGTGGCGAGCGGGGCGAAGTATTGATCGACCCATTTATCGAGCGTCGCGGGATCGAAGTTACCGGCAATCACCAGCACCGCATTGTCGGGGCGATAATAGGCGGCGTGGAAGGCGCGCACATCGTCGACCGTGGCGGCGTTGAGATCTTCGATCGAGCCGATGCCCGGGCGGCCGTAGGGGTGCACGCCAAAGTTTGTTTGCGCCAGATAAAGGCCGAACAGTTTGCCGTAGGGCGAGGCCAGAATGCGCTGACGGTATTCCTCTTTCACGACGTCGCGTTCGGAGGCGAAGATCGCCTGATCGACGACGAGCGAGCCCATGCGGTCGGCCTCGGCCCACAGCACGCGCTCAAGATGGTTCGCCGGCACGACTTCGTAGTAGTTCGTGAAATCGTCGTAGGTCGAGGCGTTGTTGAAACCGCCGACGTCTTCGGTCAAGCGGTCGAGCGTTTCGGCGGGCATGTTGCGAGTCGCCTTGAACATGATGTGCTCGAACAGATGCGCGAAACCGGAGCGGCCGATGGGATCGTCCTTGGAGCCGACGTCGTACCAGACCTGGACCGAGACGTTGGCGGTGTTGGGGTCCGGCATCGCGTAGACCTTGAGGCCGTTGGCGAGCGTGCGTTCGGTGAACTTCAAGGGCTCGACCTTTAGGCTTTTGGTTTCAGGCGCGGCCGGCGGCTTTTGAGCGGGCTCGGAACAGGCGGCGCAGGCGACCAGCGCCAAGGCCGAAACGGCGGCGGAAACGAACGTTCTCATGACGACTCCCCAGTGTTGGCGGCAAGCTAGGCGAGACGGTGCCACGAGCGCAAATCACGCGTTTGTGGGGCGCACGGCGGGCAGCAGACTGTTGCGATCTAGTGTACGAGCGCTTCACCCCTCTCCTGCTAAGGCACTTGGGCAGCGCACATTTCACCAACAAATCCTTGTCATCCCGGGCGTTGGTCGAGCCCAACTCCGAAGGAGTTGGTTGCGAGACTTACGACCCGGGACCCAGGGGTGACGGGCTCTGGGCCCAGTCTCCTGGGTCCCGGATCGCTGACTTTTCCTACGAAGCAAACGCTTCGGGAAAAGTCGCGTCCGGGATGACAGAGTTTTTTCACCAGCAGCCGAAGATGTGGGCATACCCAAGTGCCTTAGCAGGCGAGGGCTGTATTGAAAATTCAGATGAGCGGGACTTGCCGTAGCAAGTTGATTTCGATGACCGGAATCCCGTGGTCGGAGGCGCCGGGGGTTTTGGGCGTGCGGTCGTCGTCGCGCAGGTGGTCGTTGATGACGTCGTGGCGTAGCACCTCGCCGATGCGTGCGGGGTTGCGGGAGTAGAATTCTTCGGAGACCAGAATGTGGTCGAGGATGTCGCGTTCGCCGTCGTGGATGTGCGTGTGGATGGTGGCCGAGCGCGCGGCGGCAATGCGGAAGCTCGAGTAGAGCGTGACATCCCACAGCGCGCGCTTTTCTTCGTGGTTCATGTCGCGGTGGGGGCTGGGGCCGCGCACGGTTTGGGTGCTGGCGGAATCCGGCGTGTCGTTAAGATCGCCGAGCACGATTGCGGGCTTTCGGCTGTCGCGCAGGTCGGCAAGGATGATATGGCGCAACGCCGCCGCTTCGGCCGCGCGCACGACGGTGGCGCGGGCTTGGCCGAGGGAGGCTTTGAACGGGTCGTCGCCGTCTTCCCCTTCCGCGATGAGCGGACCCTTCGACTTTAAGTGCGCGACATAGACGATGAGCGCGAGTCCGTCGATGTCGATCTCGGCGCGCAGCACCGGACGTTGAAACTGCCTTATGCCGATAGGAACGCGTTGAATGGCGCCGCCATCGATGCGCAAGGGAATCGTGAGATCGACCGTGGGCGGGAACAAGGCAATGGTCGCCGCCGTCGCGATAGTGAACTTCGAGAGCAGTCCCAGACGCGGGCGCTTTGCGACGTGGCCGGTGAGATTATCCGCCGGGTTGGCACCGGGGCTTGCGATGTTGACGCCGGCTTTGAAGTTGGCGCTGCGGGCG
>JAIOQG010000147.1 GCA_021413465.1 Alphaproteobacteria bacterium
TTGATAGTAACGCCCGGCATAGGCATGGCCGATACGGTCGCCGTTGCACAAGAACAGGCCCACGAAATACGGAATGTCGGGCGCGAACAGCGATCCCGACGGTTTCTTCTCCGTGCCGAAAAACACCTGCACCATGATGGCCTCGTTGTTGACCTTCTTTTCGTACGACGCGCCTTCAGGGTGTTGGGCGACGCCCCATTCGATCTCGACATGCGAATAGGCGTTCGATCCCACGGTGCGGTTGATGAGAATCCCCTGCGCTTGGCGCAAGGCGGAAACTTCCAAGCCGCGCGCATCCGCGCTCAAGGCGATGCTGCTGCGGTCCTTCGCGTCGCGCTCGAACGCAAAGCCCTTGGCGCGCAACCACGCGTCGATCGGTCCGCTGCGATAGTCGGTGAAATCGACGGTGAAGCTGGGCGTCGCTGCCTTGGCGGTGGAAGCTGCGAACAGCAAGACCGCCGCGCTGACAAGAACTAGAGCGAACAACACGATTACAGACCATGCCATTGCGGGAGGCGCGTTGGCGCGTGCGGCTTTGGGTTTCATCCGATTTTGTCCTTGGGTTTCATGCGTTATCGGCCATGCGGGGAGCGACATCGCCCTGCCCGCCTGCGACCGGCGCTGTTGGCTACATGGGCGCTCGGGCAGGCGACGACAACCCGGCGGCGGCGACAATGCCGGCGGCGCGGGCGGTTCCCGGCGCAAAAGGGCGAAATTCGTCGACGGCTCTTGGGTTCCCGCAGGTTCAATACAGCGCAATCGCCCTCAGCGGCACGTGATGTGGGACACGATGTGGGACACTCGACCCTTGTCCCACATGTCCCACATCGCGGCGCGGAAATCGGTCGCAGGCCGTGTCTGCAACGTTGCTCCCAGGGGGCTTCGTTCACTTCTCGCTTCGCTCAACCTCTCTGCGCTTGCGAAATTATTCCGTGTACGGCGCGCGTTTCGAATCACGCAACTTTTGCTGCTCGCGACTCACGCGCCACACGAATGCAGTGCGCACGCCGTCTGACTCATGCGGCTTAAGCCGCTCGCGCCGCGCGTAACAGCAAATCGCACTCCGGACTTAGATTCGTAAACAACAAGCGATTCGCGGGGGCGATAAGACCGGCACGGTCTTTCATCACCTTCGAACGACGGGTTGGTTCGGTAACGGGGTGGTGCTGGCATGACAATGACGCGCGCGTTTGCGGGGGCCTTCGTGTCCCTTGGTTTCGTCTTTCCGGCGTTCGCCGCCGACGGTTTTTATGTCAGCCTCGACGGCGGGGCCAGCGCCGTTTCCGATTGGGAACATACGCGCACGAAGTGGACGGTGTGCGGGCCGGTGTTGAAGGATGCCGTCGCCACGTTCGATACGGGGTGGGCCGCGTTCGGTTCGGCGGGCTATACGCTCGGCCAATGGCGGGTCGAGGTGGAGGGCGGTTACCGCCACAACGAGATCGCCTCTTACGTGAAGGAAGGCTGGAACGGCCAATATTTAGTGCGCGAAGGCGGTTCGCATCCCCTGCCCTCCGGCGAGCTCAGCGAGGCGTCGGCGATGCTCAACCTGCTCTACGACGTGCCGCTGTTCGAGCGGTTTTCGCTGTCGGTCGGCTTGGGCGCGGGCGCGGATTACACCAGCTTTAAGCTCGCCACTGCGTGGGCGCCGGTCGACGAGGGCGCCTGGCATTTCGCCTATCAGGGGCTTGCCGGTTTGAACTTTGCGTTGACCGAGGTGACGACGCTGTTCGTGGCCTATCGCTATGCAAATGTCAGCGACATCCATTTTCAACCGACCTCGACGGTGCAGTTGGACGGCGAAGATTTCGAGAAGCAGGCGGCGACAGCCGGCGTGCGCTTTGCCTTCGCGGCACCTGCCGCCCCCGCCGCGGCGCCGCCTGAGGCCACGCCGGGGCCGGTGCCGCTTGAGCGTGAGTTCATCGTGTTCTTCGGCTTCAACAAATGGAGCCTGTCGCCCGCCGCCTTGAGCACGATCCGGGAAGCGGTCGGCGCCGTGCACAAATCGGGCAGCGCCAATATCCGCGTCGTCGGCCACGCCGATCGCGCGGGCTCGATCGCCTATAACAAGGCGCTGTCAGTGCATCGCGCGCAATCGGTGCGCAAGGCGCTGATCGGCGAGGGCTTGGCACCGACGGCGATCTCGGTCTCAGGCCGCGGCGAAAGCGAACCCCAAGTCCCCACCGCCGACGGCGTGCGCGAACCGCAGAACCGGCGGGCACATATTTCGTTTTGAGAGTTTGGCGCGCGGTTGCGGTATCTGGAAAATTCTCTCCGCCTCCCCCTTGCGGGGAGGCCAGCGAGAACGAGCGGCAGCGAGTTCGAGTGGGTGGGGGTGTCCGAAGCGCCGAGCGCCCTCACCCACTCGTACTCGCTGACGCTCGTACTCGCTGGCCTCCCCGCAAGGGGGAGGCGGAGAGAACTTTCCGGATGCGGCAACGCGCGCCAACCCCTCAAAACGAAATATGTGCCCGCCGGTTCTGCGGTTCGCGCACGCCGTCGGCGCGGAAGTTAGGTGTCCGCGTTCAGGTTCGAATTTCGTTTTGAGCGCTTGGTGCGCGGTTGCCGCATCCGGAAAATTCCCTCCGCCTCCCCCTTGCGGGGTGGCCCGCGAGAACGAGCGGCAGCGAGTTCGAGTGGGTGGGGGTGTCTGAAGCGCCGAGTGCCCCCACCCGCTTAAGCTCGCTCACGCTCGCTTTCGCTGGCCTCCCCGCAAGGGGGAGGCGGGTGTGCGCTTTGCGGTTTAAGCGAACTCTAAGATCACCGCGTCGACCGGTAGGCTGTCGCCGGCTTTGGCGGCGATGCGTTTGATTGTGCCGTCGCGTTCGGCGCGCAAGACGTTTTCCATTTTCATCGCTTCGACGACGGCCAACGTTTCGCCGGCTTTGACCTCTTGGCCGACTTGCGCGTTGATCGAGACGACGAGGCCCGGCATCGGGCAGAGCAGAAGTTTCGACGTGTCGGGCGGGACTTTGACCAGCATGTGGGCGGCAAGGGCGGCCACGCGCGGGCGGCGCACGCTGACCGAAATCGTCGCGCCGCGGTGGACGATGCGGTAAACGTCGGACTTGCGCGTGATCTGCATGGCGACGGCAAGGCCCGCAACCTCGCCCCGAAAGACCAGATCGCCCGGCATCCAGGTGCTTTCAACTTCGACCATGCGCGAGGCCTTGCCCTCGCCCAGGCGCACGGCGATGACGTCGCGGCCCTCGGTCATCGTCTTGACGGCGTGGGTTTCGACGCGGTCGAGCGTGACG
>JAIOQG010000230.1 GCA_021413465.1 Alphaproteobacteria bacterium
CACGGCGCTCCGTGGCGGATGCTCCGCGCCGTGGCCCGTTGCTCTGTCCGGAGATTCAAGTCAACGTTCAACGGCTGGCGCAATCTCGTGCCAGCGTACCTGTCTCCCTATTTTCCTGTCTCAGCGGAGGGGTGCAGTCCAGAGTGATTAGCAAGAAGTTGACTGTCAGTTATATTTTTTGTTCGCTGGGCGCGGCGCTCGCATTCTTTTTTGCCGAGAATAGCGAAATTTTTCAGGTGAAATGTGGTCTCAGCATCGGTTGCATTGGCTTGGAACTCGCGCAGACCAAACTTGTTGAGAGTATTATGACAAGTTTGGCTATGGGGGCAGGCCTTATGGCAATTATTTTAGGAGGAGGTCTCATTTTGGATCGGCGCAGGAACAACAGGAACGATCACTAGCTTAGCCGGTAGTTACGGGGGCGCTATGCTTGTTTAAGTTAGCGCCGACGCCACGCCGCTGCAGCAGGTCTACGC
The DNA here is from genome assembly GCA_021413465.1 of Alphaproteobacteria bacterium. Classification (GTDB taxonomy): domain Bacteria; phylum Pseudomonadota; class Alphaproteobacteria; order Micropepsales; family Micropepsaceae; genus SZUA-430. Next base: position 477 of record JAIOQG010000230.1, read on the forward strand.
CGAGCGCAGGCAAAGACGTTCAGGGGTGCAGTCCAGCACTGTCACAGTAAATCAGCTTACCTATGGTGGATTGGTGCAATCGCTTTCGGCCGCAAGGCCCGGTGCGTAAAACGCTCGCGCCTCGAATTCTGCGCGCGCGCTGAGTTTCGGTGGCGGTGCACTTAACTCGGGGCAGGGAGCGACGTGAGGGTCGAACGCGGAGGAGAGTTAAGTGCACTGTCACACCGTAATTTATGTGCCCGCGCGCATCGGTTTTCGGCATGTCCTTCCGGTGAAATTTGGCTCAGGGTAAAATAGCGCGCGATTGTGGACGCTTGCGCAGCCCCCCTCCCGTGCAGCCCGCCTGCGCTTCGCTTCGGCGTGCGCACGTACTCCCCCAACTGCGTTGCAGTTAGGGGAGACAACGCGATGTTTCGGCGGCGGTGTTGGATTGTCACCGAAGCTAATGCCGCCGAAATTGGCTGCCGCTTTCGTTTGCAGCCGCCACGCTAGAGTTCTATATTTGTTCCGCGAGCGTTGAGCGACGTTGAACCCCTGGATTGAAGGTTGGATTGTTACGGGTGCTGTTACGGTTTGGTGGCGGGTGTCGTTTGGTGTGGAAACTTGGACTTTTCGAATGTTGCGTTTGACCGAACTTAAATTGCCGCTCGACCATGCCGAGGGGGCGCTGCGTGCGGCGGTGCTGAAGCGGCTTGGCGTGGGGGCGGGGGAGCTGATTTCTTTTTCGGTGTTTCGCCGCGCGGTCGATGCGCGCAAGCCTAAGGCGATTGTTTTTATCTACACGCTCGACGTTGCCTTGAAGAACGAGGCCGCGGTGTTGAAGCGGTTTGCGGGCGAGCGGAATGTTTCGGTGGCGCCGGATGTCGGGTACCATTTCGTTGCTCCGGCGGCCCGAGCCTCGACGCTGCGGCCCGTCGTGATCGGTGCGGGGCCTTGCGGGTTGTTTGCGGCGCTCATTCTGGCGCAGATGGGTTTGCGGCCCTTGATCCTCGAACGCGGCAAGGTGGTGCGCGAGCGGACGAAGGACACGTTCGGCTTTTGGCGGCGGCGGGTGCTGAACCCGGAATCGAACGCGCAGTTCGGCGAAGGCGGGGCGGGGACGTTTTCGGACGGCAAGCTCTATAGTCAGGTGAAGGATCCGCGCTATCTCGGGCGCAAGGTTTTGACCGAGTTCGTGACGGCGGGGGCGCCGCCGGAAATTCTCTATGTGTCGAAGCCGCATATTGGCACGTTTCGTCTGGTGACGGTGGTCGAGCATATGCGCGCGACCATCCAGGCGCTGGGCGGGGAATTTCGCTTTCAGACGCGGGTCGAGCGGATCGCGATCGGGACGGACGGCGCGGGTGAGCGGCGCGTCGAGGGGCTTGTTCTTGCCGACGGATCTACGATTGCGGCGGAGCAGGTTGTGCTCGCCGTCGGGCACAGTGCGCGCGACACGTTTCAGATGCTGTTCGATGCGGGCGTGCATATCGAGGCCAAGCCGTTCTCGATCGGGTTTCGTATCGAGCATCCGCAATCGTTGATCGATCGCGCGCGCTTTGGCCCGCATGCCGGCAACAAATTGCTGGGGGCTGCGGACTATAAGCTCGTGCATCATTGTGCGAACGGGCGCTCGGTCTATAGTTTTTGCATGTGTCCGGGCGGCACTGTCGTGGCGACGGCGTCGGAGCCGGGGCGCGTCGTCACCAACGGCATGAGCCAATATTCGCGCAACGAGCGCAACGCGAATGCGGGCATCGTGGTGGGCATTACGCCCGCCGATTATCCCGATCATCCGCTCGCGGGGATTGCGTTTCAACGGCAGTGGGAAGAGCGCGCCTTCGAGGCTGGAGGCCGCGATTATTCCGCACCGGGACAGCGCGTGGGCGACTTCCTTGCAGGCCGCGCGTCGGTTTCGCTCGGCGAGGTGGTGCCGTCTTACAAGCCTTCCGTGTTGCCCACGGATTTGGCGACGTGCTTGCCCGACTATGCGATTGCAGCGATCCGCGAAGCGCTGCCCGCGTTTGCGCGCGAGATCAAAGGTTATGCCATGGACGACGCGGTGCTGACGGGGGTTGAGACGCGCACGTCGTCGCCGATCTCGATCCGGCGCGGCGCGGATTTTCAGAGCGTCAACACGCGCGGGCTATACCCGGCGGGCGAGGGCGCCGGGTATGCCGGCGGCATTTTGTCGGCGGGTATCGACGGGATCAAAGTCGCCGAGGCGGTGGCGGGCGGAGGTGCTGAGTGAGCGCGGCGTTAGTCTTCGAATTCCCACACGGCTTCGAACTTCACACCAAAGACCCGGGCAATGCGAAAGGCGAGTTCGAGGGAGGGGGCGTATTTTTCTTGTTCGATCGCGTTGATGGTTTGTCGGGTTGCGCCCACTTGCTCGGCGAGTTCGCCCTGGCTCAGGCCCCGCGCGGTGCGCAGGTCGCGGATGTTGTTGCGAACGCGGCCCGAGCGACGGCTCATGCGGCGCGGTAGTTCCAGATGGTGGCGATGCGCTTGACGATCTCGGCGAGGGTGAGCACGAGCAACAAGGCAAAGGCGATGCCCGTTAGGCTGGTCAGGTTCAGTTGCGGCATGATGTGGCCGCCATAGGCTGCGTTCGCCAAGACGTGGATCACGATCACATTTAGGGCTGCGGCCATGAACCAATACGACGTGAGATTGGCGCGGGCTTCGATGGCGACGTCACGCTCGTCTTTTTCGATGCCGGCCTTGTCTGCGGTTACCGCCAAGACGCTGGCGATCACGCTTTCGGCGATGATGGCGATCACCGCAAGAGAGACATAGGTCCAAAGCAAACGCCCCGCCGATTGCTCGACGATCGTGAGGCCGAACGATTGACCCAACAGCTCGACGCCCGAGGTGAACCGGGTCAGCAGGAAGAACAGGATTGCGGCCCAGGCGATGAGCGAAATCCAGGCGTAGCGTTCGGCTTGCGGCATGTCCGGCGTCTCCAGTGTCTGTCAAACATGTTTGACATATAGGCGCCGTCGCCGCTGATGTCAAACATGTTTTACACGCGGTCAGCCGAATTTTTTTGCGATGTGCCGGAAGTAGGCGGCGCTGTCGAGGCCCTTGCCGGTGACCTTTGCGATCAGGTCTTCGGCGGGCAAGCGGTCGCCGCTGTCGTAGATGTTGTGCTTGAGCCAGGTGCGTAACGGCACGAAATCGCCGCGCGCGATTTCGTCGTCGAGCTTGCCATCGGCGGCGTAGGTTTCGCTGAGTTGGGCGGCGTAGAGGCTGCCCAACGTGTAGGTCGGGAAGTAACCGAACATGCCGGCCGACCAATGGCCGTCTTGCAGCACGCCTTCGCGATCGGTCGAAGGGACGGCGCCGATGAGCGTGCGGCTGCGGTCGTTCCAGGCGCCGGGCAGATCTTTGACCGCGAGATTGCCGGAGATGAGGGCTACTTCGAGTTCGTATCTGAGCAGGATATGCAGGTGATAGGAAAGCTCGTCGGCGGTGGCGCGGATGAGGGTCGGGGACACTTTGTTCGCGGTTTGAAAAAACTTCTCACCGTCGAGGCCCATGACGGCATCGCCGAGGCCTTTGCGCATGTGGGGAAAGAAATAGTTCCAGAATGTTGCGCTGCGGCCGACGTGGTTTTCCCAGAGTCTTGCTTGCGCTTCGTGCATGGCCATCGACGGCGCTTGCGCGAGCAGGGTGTTGCGATCTTCGTCGGCCAGGCCTTGATCGTACAGCCCGTGGCCGCCTTCGTGCAGCGCGGTGAGGATGGCCTCCGCGAGGTCGTCGTCGACGGTGCGTAGCGCGATACGGATGTCGTCGAAGCTCAACGCCGTGGTGCCGGGATGCGTGGCGCGGTCGAGGTGGCCGCGGCTGAAGTCGAAGCCGATGGCGACGAGAAGGCTGCGCACGAGTTCCCATTGCTTGGTCTCGGGGAATTTGCGCGTGCGCATGAGCTTGTCGGGCCACGATGCGGTTTTCGCGGTGGCGGCTTGCACCAGGGGGGCGAGGCGCGCGCGCAGATCGTTCAGTACGGGTTCGAGGCGGGCACGCGTCATGCCGGGTTCGTATTCGTCGAGCAGAACGTCGTAAGGGTCGGCGTTGCCGTCGCAGGCGTTTGCGGTTTCGCGCGTGAGTTTGATCGTTTCGGCAAGCGCCGGCGCGAGGAGTGCGAAGTTGTTTTGATCGCGCGCGTCTTCCCAGGCGCCGGCGGACGCCGAGCGGGCATTGGCGCAGGCGCGCACGAGATCTTCCGGCATCGCGATTTCGCTTTTGCGCAGGTCGCGCAAGAGTTCGATTTCGCGGCGCCAGCGCGTGTCGTTTTCGCGCGTCACAGACACTTCTTCGATCAGGTCGCCCAGGTGATCGGAGGTCAGCATGGTGTGACGGAAGGTTTCGAGGGCGGCGAGTTGTTCGCCGCGTTCCTCGCGTCCGCCCGGCGGCAGTTTGGTTTCTTCGTCCCATTCGAGAACGGCGATGGCGTTGTCGAGGTGGAGCAGTTCGGCGATGCGGGCGCGCAAGGCCTGTTCGGGCCCGTCGGTGCGGCCCATCGAGCGTTTCGGCATGCGCAATTCGTCGGGCGCGTGCGCCAGCAACACGGCCGCCATGCCGCCGTGCTGGGCGACGTTGACGACTTGCTTCTGGCTGACGCGGCACATCGTGCCGAGGCCGTTTTCGGTCGGGGCGAAACCCATGACGGTATAGAATGGTTCGTTGAAGACGCGGCCGTCTTTGCCGACGATGGGGAATTCGGAGACGGGCAGGCGCGTCGCTTTTTGCACGACCCACGACAGCTCGCCGTCGGTCGCGTTGGCCACGCCCTCGTTGATGATGCGGTCCCATTCGGCGGGCGAGGTGGCGGCGCCGATGGTGACGCCCTCGCCGCCGCAGGCGCGGTTTGGCTTCAGCACCAATTGTTCGCGGTGGGTGCGCACGTATTCGAGCAGGTCGCCTTCGACGTTGTGCGGCAAGGTGGTCTTGCGTTCGGCGATGACGCGCGTCCACAGCACGTGGCGGCGGAAAAGGCGGCATTCTTCGGCATTGAAGTATTTTTCGGCGAGCGTCGGGTCGGTGAGGATTTCCCAACAGCTTTTGTGGTCGAAATCGCCGACCAGCGAAGAGACGATGCGGTTCTGTTTGAAGAGAAGGCGCATCGCGTCGAGCGGCTTGCCTTGCTCGGCTTCGAGTTCGATCAAATCGCGCGTTTCGTAGTCTCGATATGCCACGTCGATGCAATTGTCGCCGTAATAGACTTCGCCGTCTTTGATGCGCAGCTCGATCGGGTCGGCGTGCGAGATCGTGAGGTTGTGGCGCTTGCCGAGCGTGGTGCACAGAACCGCTTGTTCGTTGATGCCGTCTTCGGCGTATTTCGGCTCGATGAAGCACAGGCGGCAATTGTCGCGACCGATCGAGCGGGCGTGATCGATCAGCACTTGAATGAACAGATCGCGCTGGTCGCGGGGCAGTTCGATGCGCAAGGCGGGGTCATGGTCGAGCAGCGTGGGTACGATGTCGCGCATGACGAGTTGTTCGCACAGCGGCGAATAGCTGATGCCGCCGACGCCGGAGAGGTTCGCCTCCATGAAGTGCAGCGTGTCTTGCCATGCGGAGGCCGTGAAATCGCAGACGGCGTCGAGGCGGCCGTAGACGGTGTTGTTGCGGTCGTGCGCCGGCGTCCAGGTATCGCGCAACCAGCCTTCCTCGGCCGGGGTGATGGCTATGACGCGTCTGACTTTTTCGTCGTTGAGGTAGAGCGTGGGCAGGCGCTTCAACGCATCGGTCAGGCGCTGGCAGACGTGGTGGACGAAGGTCATTTGCTCGTTCATCGCAAGCAACGGACGCAGCATCACGGGGATGGGCTCGAACTTGCCGTCGCGCTCGTAGGTGAGTTCGTTGTCGATGGCGTCTTGGCGCATACGCTGGGCAATGCGCGCGAAGGTCAGGTCGCTGACATGGCCCGAGGCGCGCTTTATGCGGCCGTCAAGGGCGGCGCCCGCGAGGCCTAGGGATTCGTTCGGGCTGATAATCGACTTCATATAGTCCCCCAGTTCGGTGCATGGCCCGAGTCGCGGCCTGGCTTCGCATAGCATGCCGGGGCGCGCCAATTCGACCACATCGCGCGGGCGGACGTTCTGCTATGGTTTGGCTTCGTCGTCTTTTGCAGGAATTCTGGGGGAGTGCCGCCATGGGCAGCTTTATCCGTTGGACGCTATTGCTGTTGTTGAGCGCGGCCGGGGTGTGGGGCTATTTTTTCCTGGATGCCGCAGGCGTATTTCTGACGTTGGAGCCGAAGGTCGCGGGCACCTGCAAAGCGGTTACCGGCGTGGTTGGGGTCGAAGATTTGACCATCGATCCCGAAACCAAGATTGCCTATCTTTCGGGCTATGACCGGCGGGCGGCGTTTGCGGGCGGCGCGGTTCGCGGCGCCATTTGGGCCTATGATTTGAACACTGCCGAGGCGCAGCCGGTCGATCTGACGGCGGCTGGCGTGCCGGAAGCGTTCCGGCCGCATGGTCTCAGCCTTTATACGTCCGCCGACGGGCACAAGACGCTGTTCGTCATCAATCACGGCAACGACCGGCAGGCAGTCGAGATTTTCGACGTCGATGGGGCGAAGCTGACGCATCGCCGGACGGTCACCGGCGCGGCGCTGTTTTCGCCGAACGATTTGGTGGGGGTTGGGCCGGACTCGTTCTTCGTCACGAACGATCACGCCAATGCGCCGGGCTGGCGGCGGACGGCGGAGGATTATCTGCGAACGCGCGAAACGACGGTGCAGTATTTCGACGGGCAGAAATTCGCCACGGCGTTGACCGGTTTGGGCGGATCGAACGGCATTAACGTCAGCGCCGACGGTCGTTCGCTCTATGTGGCGGCGGGGTCGGAGCATACGGTTTACGTGTTCGATCGCGATCCCGACACGAACAGTCTTGTGCAGCGGTCGACCGTGCATTTGCCCGGTTACGTGGACAATATCGAAGTGCTTGCCAACGGCGATCTGTTGGTCGGGCTGCATTCGAAGATTTTCGAGTTTCTGGGGCA